>JANJUO010000240.1 GCA_024710535.1 bacterium | reverse complement strand
CGGCTTCGAAATGACGGCATGCAATAAGACATCCGATGTTTGTGTTGTAATTGCGATAATTTCTGAATAAGATTCATCATATTTTTTGCAAAACATCGGATGTCTTGGGAAGCACCTTTGAATATAAGACATCCGATGTTTGTGTTATAATGACAACAACTCTTAAATTAGATTCATCATATTTTTTTTTCAAAACATCGGATGTCTGGGAAACACTCCACAAAAAGACATCCGATGTTTCCTTAATAATCGCCTCAACTCCTAAATCAGATTCATCATATTTTTTTTGCAAAACATTTGATAATTTTAAAATGTGGCATTGGTTACGGTGAATGAGAATTTTGGTGTATCGAATTGAGAAAATCTTGCCGCAACATCAATTCTGAAAAACAGCAATAGCCGATTAAGCCCAAGTCCGAATTCATAATAGTATTTATCTGAAGTTGAAGCTGTGGTATTTGGTATTTCAGGAATTCCATTTTTGTATGAAAATAGTGCATTATCTGTGAATTCACTAAATCCAATATTTGAATAAAGAAAAAATTCAATTCCAAACTCCGCAATTCCAGGAATTCTTAAAATACCTGGGATCACTTCTCCAAAATTATGCTCAAATGAAAATGCCCAATATCTATCGCCATAAAATTCCTTAGTATTCATTGAGCGGAATGAAGAATTTCCAGCGATAAAGGATGATGAAGATTCGATGCTGAAAAACTTCTGAGCAGGCATTTTTCCTGTTCCCATACCGGCGGTAAATCTTACATCAAGCATCCAAAGTGGAAGTGTTTTAGTTCGTAAATTCAACATAAATAGATAGCGCGAAAAATCGAAATCCGTTTTAATCAAGTCAGGATCAGAGAATTCAGCACCAAAATAAAAGCCAAGGTTCGAGAGTCTTCTTGCACGATTGAAATTCCAATTGATATCGAATCCAAAAGAATTCATCAATCCTTGAGTAATTGTTGGATTATCTCTGAAAACGCCTTTGCTATTGAAAATGGCAAAATCGGATTTGTTTATTGCTGTACTCTGCTCCTCACTTCGAATGAATAATTTGAACTGATAAGGGCGTTCAAAAACATCTCGCCTAATAAAACGCAATTGTCCAAAACCATAGCCCAGTGATACTTCCCCACCTTTTCCATAATAATAATCACCATAATCAGATTTATTCAGCAATGCTGTCCAAGTAATAGTTGGAACCCTAATAATAAAGGGATCATCAATTCTTTTCAATGCATCGTAGTATTGAATTCCAAAATTAAATTGCTGTTTTTCGTCAAAAAAGTATTTCAATCCAAAATCATAATTAATCTTTTCATCCGAAAAGCCATAGCTTACTCTTGCGGCTGTTTCGAGATTTTCGATAAATTGATCTCTAACTGATAATCCAAGATTGAATCCCTGAATGCGATTATAAATAAACATATCTCCCAAACCAGAAAAGGGCTTTCGATTGAGTTGGGCTGTTAAATCTGTAATAGGCTTGAAATAAATTTCAAAAAAAGATGTTCCAGCCGCCGAATCGGGTGTTTCTCTTGCCAATCGTATTGCTTCGTAAGCATTTTTCTCGATTTGAGTTAGCGGCACAATCATATTTTTTTGCCAAAATATTGTATCGAATTCATCGGCATTTTCTACTGCCTCAACTCTTCTGCTATTGAAAAGATTACTTTCCAAAGGCAGATTTATTTTGAAATCATTAGCAAAAGTAGTCAAACTAATATCCAATCTGGGATTTACAATTCCAAAAATATTTGCATTAGAACTTGTATTAATAGACAAATATTCGGGCATCACAAACAGATTTTCAAGAAACTGGAATGTTTGCTTTAAGATTAATTTTGTATTAAATGGAAGTCTAACTGTAGAATTTGGAACAAGTTCCACAGAGATAGGCACCAATTTTTCAGGATCAATATTTATATATCCTGTAAATAATCTTCTTTGCTCTGTTGCCGGATAAACAATAATTCTACCACCACTTGGATAATCCGGAGAATGAAAATTTGTATCCAAAACGAATTCATAAAAATCCGGTGCATCAGGATGGAAAGGAGTATAAATATCTTCGCTCAAAATTTTGATAAAATCGTCATAAACGTTAACATTTGTTCCAAAAACAACAAAATTTGCTTGAGGAGGAATATTCACGCTCTGCCTTCGTTGATAAATCTCATTAAAATATTGATCCGGCTTTTGATAATATCCTTTGGAATATGATTCAAAAATTGAAACAATTGTTGTATCGATTGGATTATCGGTTCTGCCGGCAGTTAATGTATCAGTTGAGGCAACAAATTTAGTATATAAATTATACGAATAAGTGCTGATTTCATCAACCTGTTTCTTTTTTCTATCAATAACTTTACGCATCAAACGCATTCCGGGATCTTCGGCAATTACTTCAATCCCATCAAGAAGAGAACTATTAATTTTCAAATAAATCTCTAAATTCATATTGTCATTTAGCAAATCAACATTAACAATTTTTCGCTCTCTGCCAACCATTGTTAGAATTAACTGATGAAAACCTTTCTCTAATTTAACAGAAAATTGTCCTTTTGCATTGGTAATTGCACCTTTGGGGCTGTCTGCTACCCTAACAGTAACACTTCTGAGTGGCTCCTTATTTTCATCATCGAAAACTATTCCATTCAAAGTATAAATAGTATCTCGCTTGAAATTGCCTTCAGAAAATGCTAAAGAAAATGCAAAAATATATATAATAAAAATAAAATATTTCATAAAAATAAAAAACCGTTTATAAATGAAATTATAGACGGCTTTGATTGAAATTTATGAAAATTATATTATTGTTCTGTCGGTTGTTACAACCGACTTCAGATATAATGCGTCATTCGTAACAACTGACGGAACAGGAAAATCTCTTTTTATAAGTTTAATTGTTCTGTCGGTTGTTACAACCGACTTCCAATACAATTCGTCAGTTGTAACAACTGACGGAACAGGAAAATATATTTATAATTAATTTGGAATTAATTATAAAAACAAATAAAATGCAAGCAATACTCTAAGATTTGCTACTGTTACTGCATCTTTTACAAGTGATTTATCTGCATTATCAATTCTTCCATAGCATGCTTGTGTATATTCTAATTCCAATGCAGTTTTTGTTTTACTATAATTATAAGCAACTCTTGGAGAAATTCTCATAATTTGATTAATATTTGTTGCTCTTCCATAAACTTTTCCTGCCAAAGAATTATCATCTGTGCCTAAGTTTTGTGAATATCCAGCAAAAATTGCATATTCAAATTCATCTTTATACATAAATTCCACCCAACCTGCCATCATATTTCCCGCAGTATATTCAATTGTAGTTGAATCTATATATTTATCAGCGTAACCGCCAATAAACATCAAATCAGAAAGATTGCCACCATAAGTTCCTTGTGTTTTGAATTGAAATTTGCCACTTGTGAACTTCAAATAAGCTGTTGTTCCAATTGAAGATATATCATCTTCTGATTTGATTTTTGATAATGGATTCTCAAGTCTTGGACGAATAGTTTTGTAATTTGCCATCGCTCCAATCAAAAAATTTGCATCTTTATATTGCAATCCAAGTGTTGCTTCAGGAATACCGGAATTTCTTAAATAAGTCGATGAAACTTGATTATCAACTCCATAACTTGGAAAATCTCTTTGAGAATTTACTGCTAAAGTTAATTGAAAATCGCTTAATTTTTGAGTTAATTTAATTTGCGGACTTCTTGCAAATGGCTGAAAAGGCACACCTGTATTGAATGAAATTACATCTGGAAATGACTCAGTTTGAAAAAATGGATGCCAAGTTTGCCCAACAAGAATTTTTGTATTATCAAAATTATAGTCAATGAAAGCATGTCGCATTCTTACTCCATTGGTAACATCATTTGTTGAACCAAAAAATTCTGCTTCAATAAAACCGGTAACCTTACCACCAATCAGTTCAATTCCATCAATTTTTGCATTCACTCTTGTTTGAATCGAAA
>JANJUO010000203.1 GCA_024710535.1 bacterium | reverse complement strand
AAGAGTTTTGGATATTATCTTGAAAAGAAAATACATCCAAAGTTGCTCTTGCTAAATTTAATCCTTCAACCATCATTTCAAGTGCAAACATTCCACGCCAAATTGTTTTTAATCCTGGCATTCCATCACTCTTGCGTGCCATAAAACCACCAAGCATTGCAACAAGTATCATTGCATCTTTCAACATTAATTTTTCTTCTTTTATTCTGTTTTTGTATTTCATTTTCAATATTGCAATTTCTTCTTGACTTAATACTACATCAGCACTCAAATCTGGTTTGATTCGGCATAAATATGTTAGTTCCAATATTCGCATTGCTATTATTGTATATGTGGCGCTCGCATTCTCTAATCTGTCCGATGTTTCAAGCTGTAAGTTCTCTATTTGACAACCACTTTTCAACACATAATGAAAACGTTCAATTAGCCAGCGATAACAATAATATTCAAGGCATTGCTCTACATCTGCTTTTGTTCGAATTGCCAAATCTGTTGCTAAATACCATTCTATAGGATCTTCTACGCCAGATTCTATTTCATTGGCTTTTATTACAGTTAGTTCTATCTCCTTGATTTTTGAATTCTTTTTCTGGTTCACTGGGCATTGTATCTTTACTTTACCATATCGAATTTGCAATTCAGCATCTCTTGGTGGTTCATTGCCTTTTCTACCTACATTAACTATGGTTCTGCCCATTTCTGGAAGATTATTTAAATATGCTTTGATTCGACGTGTTTCGTCTGAAATTATTCTGTCCTGAACTATTCTCAACAATATATATTGATTTTCTGAACGTTCTGCAGACAAAAACTCATAAATATCTCCTTCACGATTGCATATATGTATCAACTTTTTTACATCTTTTAGATCTTTATTGAGTTCATTCTGAAATTCTACCCAACGATAACTCTCTTTTTGACTTATTTCTTTTATCTTGCGGTCTTTTCTCTTGCCTAAATCTTCTATTGGACGTTCCCAGAAATGTTCTTTCAATATACCTAATGGTAATCCATCGCCTGATACTGCTATGGCTGAATGAAGTTTTATCCCTAAAATATACTTCTGTTCCAAATATCCTAAACCAGTTGTTTGCTTCAGGTTTCTAAAATCAATATCCGTAGTATCCTGAATACAAAGAACTACGTCTGACTGTGAACATTTGCTTTTTGTAATTTTAATTGCGTCTGTTAATATTGCATCTGATGTCACTTTTTTATTACCCCAAAATCTATAAATTGCTTTTGCCTGATGATAATTACCAGATGCCTGTGGCACACTCGTACCAATATTGGTTTCAAGCTGATCGATAATCCGTTCAAACCTCTTATCCAATCTGGCATCTTTGAAGACTGACTTTTCATTTTTCATACATTCCCCCTTTGTATGATTATGTTTTTTATTTGCCTTCAACTACTTATTACAAATTTAATATTTCATTTCCTTTTTTCAAAATATTTGTGGGTAATGGGAAGTTTTTATGACTGGGAAAATTGTTATGAGTCTGTATTTGTCTCTATTTTTATTGTATATATCCCATCCTTTGTCATAATATTCTTTTGATTTTTTGATATTTGGGGGAGTCGTGTGTTTGAGATAAGAATAGGCGATTGCAAAATATCCATTGGGATTTCCTGGGTATTTTTTGAGAAGATTGAGTATCATTTCTTGTGCTTGAGGAATGTTTTTAGGATCTATTGTGGCTAAGCTATCTGCATAATCAAACTCAAACTCGAGTTTGTTAGGGACTAATTGTAATAGATTTCTATAGGATTCCTCCATTTTACTTTTATCTTTCATTTCAGCGTATGTTTTTGCAAGATTTCTCAAATATTGAGGATTATTAGGACTTGTTTCTAAGGCTTTTTTATAAAATAGAATACTTTGTTCAGGAGTTTTTTTTGTTCCAATATTATTCCAAATATTTCCTTTGTGTCCATTTTTATGAGATTGTACATCTATGTACCCTGAATATTCGATATTTTTAGATATTGTATTGAGACCATATACTGGACTAGGAAGATCAATTATTTTTGAAGGAACATCAAGTGTCATGAATTTTCCATTACTCAGTTGGATGATTTCAAAAGTGTGTGCTGCGGTATTAGCACTTAGTGTTTCTATATCAAAAAGTTCTTTTGATACTTGATGTAATATTTGAGCTATGGTGACACAATCTACTTGTTTTTGTATGATTTTTTCAAATGAATAGCTGCCATCTGTATATTTCCAAAACTTTTCTGAATAGACTATGGCGCTGAGCATATAACCGATTTGCATTTCGATGTGTGTTTGTTTTTCAATGTTTTTTTCATTTCTTGCTTGCGTGAGTTCTGTTTGTGCGGATTTTAGATTTTTCCATTCGTTTGGAAATTCCGCAGAAAAGTGTTTTTTGATATAATTTACAAAATCCTTTTTTCCAAAATTTTCTTTGAAAATTTGTTGCATATCAGATTTTTTCCATAGATCTTTTTCGGCATTTTCAAACAATACATCTGTTAGATCATTTTCCAATATTTTTTTCATTTCCCATTCCCCGTAGTTTTCTGCAAAAAAAAGCTCTTTTCTTTGTGATTTGATGAGATTTTTATTTATTTTTTTTTCTATCAAGGTATCAAGATTTGCTGCAAATGTAAAAAGTTTGGATTCTAGGGGATCGGATTCAGCATAAGTTCCTTGACGATCTCGTATTTCAGTGGTCAGAGAAAAATCTTGTATAAATTGGATAATTTCTTGTTTGTCTTTTGGTGTAAGCCCTACAGAGAGTGTCTCTGTGTACTGTATGCACTGAGTGCGTAATGTCTCTATGTCATGGAGATCAAAGGTGTCATCGCCTCCATAGTACTCCAAAAATTCACTGGTTATGTTACCGATTTGATGCGTATTATGTATTTTTTGCCATTCTTGAATGCGTTGGATTTTATCGGTTTGTGCTTGATAATAATGAGGAATCTCGACCTGAGAAGGGATTTGAGAGAGAAACTGTTTATACTTTTCGGATTGGTATGTGACAGTTGATCCGTCAGATGCAAAGACTTCGGTGCCTTTATATGACTGAGAGAGAAGAAAATAAAAATAGGCTTTTTTGGAAAAAAGTTTTCGGGCATCTTTTGTGACTTCATCTTGTGCGTTCCAGTGTGGACTTTGGAGCATTGTGTGGATTTGCTGTGCTTTTTGTGCATATATTTCCGAGAGCTTTTCGACGAAATCTGGTAATTGGTCGATTTTATCGAGTGATTGAATGAGCTTGGGGATATGATAGAGTCCAAAGTTTTTTCCGATAGTGATGGTGTTTTTTTTGATTTCAAATCCTTGCGCGAGATGCGGCACTTCTGTAAATCGGAAATTTGAAAATTGATTCAAAAAATCATTAAAAAGATTTATCGGAGAGATTTTTTTTTCCATCAAAATCAATGCTGGATTTCAGTATTTCGAGATCTTTTGTGAAAATTTCTTGAACCTCTTGTCTCTCTGTATTAACTTCATCTTGCAATAACCATAATGTTTCAATCTTGTATTGAAGTAAAAAAATTTGAATATAAAGATATTTTAGAATTTCATTAGTTTTTGGCGCATCTGAATCAACAATAAAATAATTTGTTGGATTTACTTTTATTGTAAATAAGGCAACAATAAGCATATTTATTAAAATGAATCTTTTCATATTTACTCCTACATATTAAAATTATTTAAGTAAAAATCAATTATTTTGGCTGTACCGCCTTCAATATTTCCAAAATATACAATTTACTTTGTTCTTTGATGTTTGTTGATTTAACCCAATCTTTAGTGTCCTCTAAATCATATCTTTTCTCTAAATCAGTATCATGAATTAAAGAATCAACCTCGGCTTTTGTCTGTGTCGGATCCAGCTCCAAAATTTCTTCTGTAATTAATTTTAGAATTAATAATAATATCCGTTCATTTACTCCATAAGCGATAGGCAATGATTTATTAATTTCATTAATAGCATCATTATACATTTCATTTTGCAACATAATGTAAGCAAGAGTCTCCCTATATTCGATATTTATTGGATCTTTTTTTATTCGCTCTTTAAATAATTTAATAGTAGTCTCATAGTATTCTTTTGATTTTAATGTATCTTTTTGTGCAGCTTTACAACTCGCTAATCCCCAATAAGGATATGGATAAGTATTATCAAATTCAATGCTCTTTGTAAAATAATCAATTGCTAAATCATAATTTTCAGTTTTTTCATATAGGTACCCAAGGTTATTCCAACAACGGGCAGTGTCAATATGATAATAACTGTCTCTATCAATAGCAATAGCCGTTTTATAATAGTTTATAGCAATTTCGTAATAACCTAAATCTGATAATTGTTCTGCGCAATCTTGCCACATTGGTGCACGGTTAGAATCTATCTTTACAGCTTTTGCAAAGCAAAGCATAGCGTCATGCTTTTTATTCATTTTTTTATAACATTTACCTTTATAAAAGTTGCTGTTCATATAATCTTGAGTATCAATTTGAATTAAATCATCAAATAAACTCAATGCTTCATCATATTTTTTTTCAATATATTTTAAATTTGCTAATTTATGCCATTCCATTAAACCGTCATTACTCGCATTAATTGATTTATAATAGAATTTCTCTGCCAAAGCAAAGTTTTTTAATTTCGCATTACAATATGCAATATCTATGAGTAATGAAGCTTCAGAATATTCTTTAAATCCGTTTTGTTTCCCTGATTTTAATTCCCTCTCTAAGTCACTTAATATCTCATTATAGTATTCATTATATACAGATAACGCCTCTTCCTTCTTTCCCGAAGCTTTTAAAACTTTATATTTTAAAAATTGTAATTTATCATGTAATTTAGTTCGACTTGAAAAATTTGCATCCCCATTGCTACCCCTTAAATAGTAAGTTATCAAATACATCCTTTTCCCTTTATTAATACAGTCTAATGATTCTTCATAACGTTCCGTTTCGTAATATTCTGTTGCTTTATTGAAAAGCACCCATTTATTTTCCGATATTTCATTTAGAGAATTTATTTGAAACTGAATTTCATTTTGATTTTTATTTGATTTTGATGAAGATATTATCAACTTTTGCAATGAATCAATTATTTTTAATTTGTCATATAATTTATATAAGGTAAATAACTCATGATGATATTTAAGATTTTCTTTAATATTCTTTTTAAGACTATCCGGTAAGATAGCAATTCTATCAGCATATTGAATTATAGCATTTTCAAGAAGAACTTTTCTAATTTTTTTTTGACCCCATTGTATTCCATTGCCTCTATTGTAGATATAAGAAAAAGGAGAATTAATAGAATCAGTATCTAAATCAACTTTTGCACCATTATTTATCATTTTTATTGCTTCATCATAACATTCTTGCTTTAGAGCAATAATAAGTGGCGGCAAATTACTATTAACTTCCTCAATCGAACTACAATCTACTTTTCTCAGATTTGTTTTAGGTGTTTTTGTCTTTCCGTATTCTTCTCTTACAATTTCATAATATTTAATTTTTTTTGTGGCATAATTATATTGTTCTTTGGCAATTTCTTTTACTTTTTGGTTTTCATTTTCCAAAAATATTGCACAATTAGGCAATGCAAGTTCAAATAAATTCAATGTGTTATAGAAGTATGAAGAAAATAAAAAGTAATATTCTGCATTGAATGTATTAGTTAATTCAGTTTTTAAAATATATCCGGTTGCCATATCGCGGGCAAAAACAGTGAATAACAAACGAACTCCAATACTATCTTTTTTTCGAATTTTGTTAGCAAAATTAAAAGCAATATCAGCATAATATTGGTCTAAAAATTTTGTACTATCATTGTAATTTTTTACATCATAAATTGTACGAGCCATCTCCAAAACTGTTTTATCATATTCCAATTCATTTTTTAATCTCTTGAAATTATTTTCGAATAAATCATAAGTTTTATTTTGAAAACCCAAATCAAAATCTTTAATTTCATTATTTTTTCGTTGATAATAACGAAATGCGGAGTAAGCACCCAACACATTATAATATAACTGTATTTTATATTGCAAATAAATTGCTTTTAATGTTATACTTTCTTCGAGTTTGGACAAGGCAAATTCAAAATATGTAATTGTTTGATTTGAATATTTTGGCACATCTTTATTTGCAATAGCATTAAGATAAGCCAAACAGCCCAAGTCGGCTGGATTATAAATCCCTAAATTGACATCAATTTTAGCATCATTATCTAAAAACACAAATTTCACTTTTCCCTTATTTGCTTCATTATAAATAACTTCCTCAACTTTACTGCATAAAGCACTATCAATTAAATTTGAATCTAAAGCATTTATAAAAGCCAACCTCACATCAATTGATTTTGTAGAATCTAAAATAACATCAATTATCAATGAATCATTCATTGCAGGAGATAAAGCCCCTTGAACAGTTGAATTATTCAAATAAACTTGATTAAATTTGATTTGATTTAAATATAAGAACTTTGGCTCTTGGTCCAATTTAACTGTTGAACATGATATTAAAATCAGCAATAATAGTAAGAAATAAAGATTTTTCATTCCTTTAATCTCCATTAATTTTCTTAATCTTCAATTAATATTTCTTTAATTGTACAATCTATTTTATAGATATGAAATAAATTGATAATATTTTCTGCATCAAACATTGTTTTAAGAATAATTGGCTTTTGCTCATCTGTAATGATAAACATTGTATCATCGAAATAAGCAACTCTAGCATCACCCGCTGATCTTGTTTTTTCCTCTCTTTTCATAATAACAATTTTAATCTTACTAATTGGGATTATTATCAACTTTCTAAATTTTATCAAAAAATAATCGTCAGTAAAATAATATCCATCACAAACATAATTCTCTTTATCTAAAATATATATCAAATATTCCTTAAATTCTAAATATCCCATAGCAATAATTGATAAGGATATAAAAATAATAATCAAGAAAAATAATAATTCCAATATACCAATAATTTTTGTACCTGCAAAAGCTAAAAAGATCCCATAAATGAAAACTAATCCAGCAAAAACAAGAGCAGCTGACCAGCCCAATGAAGAAGTCAAAGTTAATGAATTACTCTTATTCAATTTGATTGTTTTTACAATTTTTCTAATAGTTTTATCATCAGTCAAGAATGTTGATTTAAAACTATTAGTTTCTTCTGATAAATCTTTGTATTTTTCAAACAAAGAATCATATTGCTGTTCTTTCTCTGCTTTTTCTTTATTATTTTGAAGTTTATCTTGCATATTTCACCTTTTTTCATTTTTGCAAAAAACTCATTCTATATATCCTTTTCGATGCTTTTAGGTTTCAAAAAAATCAATTTTGTAACTGTTATTTTCGTTTGGTTTTGCCCGTGATCTCTAGATAGGGACATGGAGCATAGGTTGCGATGCCATCAGCATTTTCCCCTGGTTTTTTATAGTAGATTCGAGGGTCGTCCTCTATGACCGTACAGTAGAGCGTTTCTCCATTTTCCAATACTACCGAAAAATATGCCATGAGGTTTATTTTTTCTTTCCCTTTTTCATTTTCGATCCAGCGAAGGGATTCAGTTTTGGTCCCGAGAAAGGGGTGTACCTGACCAAAAGACTGGATGGATTTTCTCTGTTGTGTGGCGTATGCGGTGCTTTTGATCCGTGGTATCATGGATTTTATGGTTTCGGCATGTTTTCTGTTTTTCTTTTCTTGTTGGACTTTTTTTTCTTTGGTGCGTGTTAAATAATGTTCATATATATCTTTAGATGGTCTCAATATCCATTCTGTATCCCAGACTAGTAATTCTTTTAGAGA
>JANJUO010000152.1 GCA_024710535.1 bacterium | reverse complement strand
CGCTACGCGATATCAGAAACAGAATCAAAGCAGTAAAAAGTACAGCAAAGATTACATCAGCTATGAAGATGGTTGCCGCTTCGAAACTAAGACGCGCCCAAAATTCAATCGAATCTGCACGCCCATACGTTTCTAAGTTGGATTATATGCTTAGCAATCTGGTTTCTGCAATTGATGATAACTACAGCCATCAGTTATTACAAAACAGAACAGAAATTAAAAATATTGCTATAATTGTCGTTACTTCCGATAGAGGTCTTTGCGGCAGTTTTAATACTAATATTTTCAAAGAAGTTGTTAATTATATCGATACAGATATTAAGGTTAATTACCCTAATGCACACATTTCGGTGGTTTCGGTTGGCAAGAAAGCAGTTACTTATTTCAAAAAGAACAAATATGATGTGATTGCTGAGTTTCCGAATATTTTCACCGGATTGAAGTTCGATACAGCAAAAGATATTGTGAATTCTGTTGTTGAAAGTTATGTGAATGGAACTTTTGATAAAGTGTTGATTTTCAATAATAATTTTATTAATATTCTAAGACAAAAAGTAACTGTTAATCAGCTTTTGCCAATTGCCGGAGTTGAGAAAAAAGAAGGTACAGGCACAAATGTTGATTACATTTACGAACCGGATCAGAAAGCAATTCTTGATGAACTTTTGCCAAAATTAACTGATATTAAAATGTGGAGAGCATTGCTCGAGTCGAATGCCGCTGAATTTGCAGCACGTATGATGGCAATGGATAATGCAACAAGAAATGCTAATGATTTAATAAAAGCACTCGACCTTCAATACAACAAAGCACGTCAGGCATCGATTACAAAAGAAATGCTAGAAATTGTTGGCGGAGCCGAAGCATTAAGAAGTGCATAATAGGCAAGATAAAATGAATTAACGAATAATAATTCAAATTACTCCATTACAAAATTGATTTAAAGGGATGAAATTTATGATTTCATCTCTTTTTTTTTGACGTTGGGAATTGGGGATTGGGGATTGGTGCCTCCCAGACATCCGATGTTTTGCAATAAATATGATGAATCTTATTTTTGGTGTTGTGGCGATAATGAAGGAAACATCGGATGTCTTTGCAAGATTAGTGTATTCAGCAACGTAGTTGCGAAATATCAGTAGAAAATTAATTGACTATATCCCAAAAGCAACGTAGTTGCGACATAAAATCAAAATTTATATGTCGCTCCTACGGAGCTATAATAATTAATCATAAATAAATGATATATAATAAGTTACTATTATTTGATATTTATTTCCAACACTATACCAACACTTTATTGTATCATCATATTCGATTTTTATCTGAAATTAATTTTCATTTTTCAAATAATCGTTAAATAAAGATTTTAATTTAAGATACTTTCTTAATTGTGTTTACATTTTTTTTATTTTTTTTGAATATTAGTTTCAAAGTTTGGCAAAGAATTAAAGTTATTTAAAAAAACTTATAAATTTTGATTTGTTTTTAAAAGGATGATTGAAAAGTATGGAATAAGTTATTTGTTTCAATAAAAGTGAATATATTTTAATAATTTTTACTTCAGTATTTATGGGAATTTTAACGATATGCAAAAATTCTGCATTTTATTTTTCAAATTTCTTGAAACTTGGTTTGATTTTGTGGAGAATTGTTTGAAAATTTTCAAGATTGATATATTTTGTTTAAAATCATTCAAAAACCTTTGAAAAGTTATAAAAAATAGATAAAATTTTTCAATTTAGGCAAATATTACGCAAATAACCTACACTCATTTTTGGGATTAGTTAATAATTTGTTGTATTTTCTGCATCTTTTCTGCAATTACTATTCAAAAATAAAGCAGATTCCAGTAATTCAAAAAGAATATGGAATCTGCTACTTTATATTATTCAATGAATTACGGCAATTTAATTAGAATTTTCCGTAAATTGAACCTAAGCTTGTTGATTTGTACTTCTCAAATTCAAAAATTGGAATGTTTGTTAAGTATTGTTCCAATTTTTTTTCATTTGTAAAATCATATCCAGTTATTTTGGATAGTGCTACTACAAACATATGGGGTACAAAATCTGATTTCTCGTACTTTCTAATTGTATCACGAGAATTATATCCACAATGCACACCCAATTCTGTTTGTGAGATTCGATTAAATGAGCGTATTGCTCTTAATTCTTTGCCAGTCATTATATGCCTCCTAAAAAGTGCAGAAAGTGCAATTTAGCGTATGTTATTGAAATATAATCAATTATAGAATTTTCTTTATTTTTTTGAAAGTGCAGAAAGTACAGATTCAAACAAATCTGTACTTTCTGCACTATAGTAGTACAGAAAGTGCAAATTGAACCAAATCTGTACTTTCTGCACTCATTTAATTTTTGGTATAATCTCTTAAGTGCTTTATTATCATGTACTAAAGTGTTTCTGTACTCCTGTACTCTAAGTTGACCTATATTATATCTTTTCATAATTACCCCTGCTTTTTTTAATGTACATTTTATTTTTGCCAAGTAATTTATCTATATAGTTTTCTTGAATACCTAATTTAGTACCGACTTCTATTGCTTGTTGTCTTGTAAAGTATTTTGGCAAACCATAGTATAAACTATCTGCTTGATATTGAGGTGTTCTATCATCAATTTTAAAATTTGTTAGTAATTGGTAAGTATTTGTTAAGTGCGAATAAAAGAAATCCAACAACGACATTGTTGCTTCGAATATTTCATTGGAGCAAACAATTTGAGTTACTGATTTTAAGTTTTGTTTTTCGCATAATGAAAGAATCATTGCAATTCTGGTTAAAATTAGTCCTAATCGTTTTATTGATGAACCCAAATCCAGTTTATCATAGAATATTTGATTAAGTTGAAATTTTTCGGACATAAGATTATAGAATTGGTCTTGTTGCTCTTTTGAAAAAGAAAACTTGATGTTTTGTGATTTAATATCCATATAATTTTCCAATAACCAATTAGCAATTGGTTCTAAATGATTTACTGCATCTTCCTCGCTAAATGTATCTCGCCATTCTGAATGATTGTTAATATATAAAACAATAAATCTCGAAAACAATCCATTTTCAATATTTAAAAATTTCTTGGATTGCTCAACTGTACCTGAAATCAAACAAGTTAATTTTGGATTTTTAAGTTCTAATAATTCGTTATCAATTTTCCTTGCTATAGATACAGCTTCATGCTGGAATGCTTTTCTTAGTATGGTTGAATAATCGCCCCAATCTTGCTTCATTGTACCATTTAATACGTCTGCTTCTGTTTCAAAAATTAATCCCCTTTCTTCATTTGTATTAAGAATTGTTATTAAAGCTGATTGTGAACTATCTGCTGGTATGAAAATTGTTTGTTTTTCATTAAGTTTTTTTGTTGTTGATTCGTTGGATAAAAAGTGTTCTTGTATCAATTCAGCAATTATTCTTACATCATTCATTATTCCCTTGCCAGATGCGGCTTTGCCAATTACAAATAAGAATAAATTTGCCTCGTATCTTTTCTTATCATAAATGACATAATAACTTGGCATCAAACCACTTAATATTGTAATTGTTGACAGTAAAATAAGTTCTTGCTGAGCATAACTCTCGTATTTCATTATTGGATTGAGCAATAATTCTGGTAGAATGTCATATACTTTAATAGGTATGGGGATAGGCAAGTTAAATTTTCTTGACTGATTTACTCTTTCAGTATATTCAATTAAAGTATGAATTTTGGATATTAATTGTTTGTTTTCTTTGTTTTGAAACACATAATCAGATATGTCCTTACCTGTAATATTACTTTTGAATAAGTAACTTAAATCAATGGATGTAATTCCAAATTTACTTGCCAATATTTTTGACTGCTTTTTTCCTGTTTCATCATTGTCATAGCAAATAATGACATTCTGGAAATCTTCTTTGAATTTGTTGATTATTTCTGAACTTGGAATTTCAGTTTCTGAATTAAAACATACAGCATTGTAACCTAATGAAGAAAAAGTCAGAACATCCTTTTCGCCAGCTGTTATTATTAATGTTTCTTTTGAATAATCCAACTGTTCAAATCCAAAAATATAGTTTTCAGGTTTGTTGCCAATCCAACTGAACTTGAATTTTTTGTTTTCTGGCTGGTAAATTTTGAAACATTCAAAATTTACTTTATAGGCAAAGATAAGTTGGTTATGATTTCTTACACCCTTAGTATTGTTTTTCAGTGAGAACCAATTTACCGACTTCACATTATATTTTTCAAGTATTGTTTCAGTAATTCCGTAATTTTCCCAAAAAGCAAGTTCATTTTGATTGTAATATTTGAAGTCAATCAAATCGCTTTTGAATTGGTTGGATGCTTTTCCTGTAAGTCCTAATCTTAAATCATCGTTGATTGTTTGTAAAAGTTCGTGAAATTGGTGTTTTGGAATCAAATTGTAGTAATGACCAGCAAAAGCAAATACATCTCCACGATAATCAGAATCTCCAAAATCATTAAAAAAGTAATTTCCATTAATATTACTTATTAATAAACTTGGTTTTTTATCTTTATAGAATGGATTTTTGATATTTCTTCCAATAAGCAATTCATGACCCAAATTATCAAAAATTCTTTCGAAAATTTGCTTTCCGTTATTAGTCTTTAACAAAATATTTTCTTTGTTAAGAAAATCATTATTGTTAAAAGTAGCTTTATACTTTCCCATTAATTTGTCCTCCTTGCTTTATTGAAATTCTGAACGGAAGACAAATCATACTTTTGCAAAGATTTGATTACTTCATCATAATCAAAATACACCCTTCGTGATACTTTGAAATAGGGAATTCTACCTTCTTTTTTCCAAGTGTGGATAGTAACACGAGTAACGCTAAACATCTCACATAAATCCTTAATGCGTAGCATTTTTTTAGGAGTTAGATTTTTGTGAGTTAATTCTATTTTCTGCTCATTTTGAATTTCAGAAGCAGAAATTGCTTTATTGATGATGTCTGTAATTTTATCATCATCAATTTCAATAATCAAGTTTTTGATCATTGTATTGTTCCTTTATTATTTAAAAAAAATTGCATTAATTACAAATTTCGTAACTAATCAGAAACATAAACAATCATTTTAATTGATTATTATTGAAATAAGATAATAGTTTTATACAAATCGAAATACTTATCTATTGTGGTATTTGAAGCATTAATGTAAAATAATGTAAAAATATGTAATTATTCTTCATTAAATAATTCTTTATAAAATAACTTCATTGTTTCTTTTATTTGATAAGCTTTTTTTTTGCTTTTAATATAACTTGAAGTATTTATTACACGTGAATTATTTAAAATATCTTCTTTCTTTAATCTTGCATTTCTAAAAATTATATGATTATTTCCAACCATAGAATTAAAAGTAAGTTCTGAAATATATTCTTTCGAGATTAACTTATGAAATAAGTGTGTTATTTCATAGGCTGTTCCATTAAAGGATATTTTTTCCTTTAATGAAAAAAATCTTTTAAACTGTAGAAAATCACATTCTATAATATTATATTTGCTTAATCCAAAATATAATTCTTTAAAACTGTTATAATCTTTTAAGCACTTTAATTCACCTACTTTTATTCTTTCAAATTCAATATATTGAGATTCCATAACTTTCATGAAGAAAAAAAAACCTGCTTTAAAGTATATTTCATCGAATTCAATATGTTTGTAATAATCTTCTAAATTTTGAGCGTTTATAAGTAAATCTACACAGTCAGGGTATTTTTCTATAAATTCATTTTTGTATTCATTCAATTGTTCTTGAATAAAATTCAAACGATATTCTTCATTTAATTGCATCAAAAACTCTTTGAAATATAATCTTCTATTTCTATAATCTTTTTGTAAAGTGTAACCTTCCGAAGCATATTCACCATAATAATGGTTTGTTAAAACAGAATTCATTTCATTACTCAATTTTTTTAACAATTTCAGTTTTTGTTTGATAACATCATTATCAAGATAGAAAATAATTCAAAAAACGTACCAGAAAATTCTGTTTTGTTGATAAAATACAATTTGGCAAATAAGCGATGTTGTTAAATTTTTATGAAAAATTTTCAAAAAGGAATAGTTAGATTGAAAGAGTAGAAAAAAATTCAACTTCAAGAATAATTTGTATAATTATTCAGATAACCTAATATCTCAAAAACTTTAAATAATATTTAAGTAATGATTTCATAAGTTAGTTTATAAAAATGAATAAAATAATTCTTCCAAAGATTTTCTTTCTTTGGAAGATTGATTTCAAGTTTGATCAAAATTGGATTTTAAGGATAAAGTCAAAGAATGTTTGGAATTATTTTCCTCTTGTGAAAAAAGTCATAATACCAAGAACAATGTCTCCAACTGCCCAAATAGTTATTATAAGCATTGCACCTATTCCAGTGCCTATTGCGGCACCTGCTTGAGCCGCTTCGGATTCTGCTGTTGCAATTCCATCGGATGCGGCACCCATTCCAGTTATAAACCAAATTAGCATCAAAATATTGAATGCTATAAATGAATATTTAACAATATTTCCAAATATTGTTCTTTTACGTTTTCTTAATATTGCACCACATTTTGGGCAATTCAACGCAGTAGCACTAACTTCTGCACTACATTCTTGACAATTAATCAACGACATAAATCTCCTAAAAAAATATGAATAATATTTTTGTGCATTTTCAATCAAAAACACATTACAAACTTAAGTTTGCAATTGCCTTAGTTTGTCTTTGGATGATTGTTTGAAAATTATTTTTGAAATATTTACATTTTTTTTTAGATATTGTTATTACAACGTTGATTTGACGTTGGTTTTTTGTAATTTTGCAATAGAAGTCAAAATGATATTTACAATTTTTTCATTTGATTTCATTTGAATTGACAAATTAATTTTAGATTTCATTATGAACAAAAAAGAACTAATAAAGAAAATTAGAGATATTGATGGATTGACTATTGACGAAAAGTCTGAGTTGATTGAATTATTGAATACACAGAAGCGTTATGGCTTGGTTTGGGAAGATAAGCCAGAAGAAGTTGAAGAAGAGCTAAGAGAAAAACTGCCTGTTTTGGTGGAAGTGAAGGAAAGAGCTATTCTGGGGGATAGTGTTCAGGGATTAGGGGCTGGGGAATTAGAAAATGAAATTGATACTTCACTTTTTCCTATATCCGAAACCCATAACCCAAAACCCGAAACCCAAAACCCAAATCACATCCTTATCGAGGGCGACAATCTTCATGCTCTTTCTGTGCTGAATTATACTCACGCTGGAATGATTGACGTTATTTATATAGACCCGCCATATAATACTGGTGCAAAGGATTGGAAATATAATAATGATTATGTAGATAAAGAAGACCCATATAAACATAGCAAATGGATAGCTATGATGAATAAAAGATTGAAATTAGCTAAGAATCTGTTATGTGAAACTGGAATTATTATTATTGCCATAGATGATTATGAAATTTTTACTTTAGGATTATTGGGAGATGAAATATTTTCAGAAGAAAATAGAATTGGAATTATTGCTGTCAGAAACAATCCGCCTGGTAGAACAATAAGTAAATACTTCGCTACATCACATGAATATTATCTTTATTATGCAAAAAATAAGAAAAATATTATTATTCATAATATACCAAATAAAGAATTTGATATAAAGGATTTCCCTTTCCAAGATAATGTTTCAAATTATAGAAGAAAATCTCTATCGATGCGTGGTCACAGTTCAATTGAAGAAAGACCTGGAAATTATTATCCAATATATTTTAATTTAAATACTAAAAAAATTTCTTTGGAAAAAGAATTTGAAGATGACTTATTTGTATTTCCACATAAACAACAAGACGGTAAGCAAAGGGTATGGGATTATCCTAAAGATTCAATGCAAGTT
>JANJUO010000142.1 GCA_024710535.1 bacterium | reverse complement strand
ATCCCAAATATGAGGCAATTTTTCCATCATAACTTCGTGTGGCATATTTAAATTATGGGCAATTATACGTAAAATCTGCAAATCTGTCATGCCGGCAAACGAAGGAATAGCACTTGAGGGCACTTCAAATTCAAATAATTCAGTAAGAAATTCAGTAAACAAATCCTTTGCCATTGAATGTTTGAATTGTAGAATTGTTCCATCTATATCAAATAAAACGAGTTTTGCCTTTTTGTTCATCTATGATTTTCAATAAATAAGAAATTTAGTTTTACCAAAGAAATTTAGACGAATTAAATTCCTTTTTATAATTAAAAAATGCATAAAAAATAAAATTGCCTCATATATCGTGAAATATAATGAGGCAATAAGGTGTTTTTATGAAATTTTTTAGTTTGCTTCAGCTTTTGCTTTGGCTTCTGCTTTTACTTTTTCTTCTTTTCTCTTAACTCTGAGATTTGCTCTTCTTTCGTAGCGTGCGGCAGTAACAGCTTTGTGTTTTGCTACCATTGCTTCGATTTCATCAGCAGTTTTTTTCTTGAATTCTAAGTGTCTGCGAAGCAAAACACCATCATAAGAAAGCAATAATTGAACTACTTCTGTAGGCTGAGCACCATTATTTAACCATTTGATTGTTTTTTCGTGGCTAATTTCAAATTTGCCCGGTTTTTGATGTGGGTCATACCAGCCCAATCTTTCAAGAAAGGCGCCATCGCGTCTTGCACGACCGTCAACAGCAACAACATCATAAATTGCGTGTGCTTTTCTACCTTTTCTTCTTAATCTTAACTTTACCATTTTAAAAATACCTTATATATAATTATGAGAAAAATCAAGAGATTGCCATTCCTTTCATCTTCCGCATCGGAGTGGAATGTTCGAATCCCATTTATTTACTTTGAAAATCCCGGTAATTTCGGGAGGAATCTTGAACGTTTATTTTGAGTAACCATTTTCATCATTTTTTGCATCTCTTCGAATTGCTTCAAGAGTCTATTCACATCTTGCACTGTTGTTCCACTGCCTCGAGCAATTCTTTGACGGCGTGAACCATTAATAATTTTTGGCTGATTTCTTTCTTGTAATGTCATAGAAAGAATCATTGCCTCAACTTTTTTGAATGCTTTATCATCTATATTCACATTTCTCAATTGCTTATCCATGCCCGGAATCAATCCAAGCAAGTCCTTAAGCGAACCCATTTTTTGGATTGTTTTTAGTTGGTCAAGGAAATCAACAAATGTGAACTGATTTTTTCTAATTTTTTCTTCTAATTTCTTTGCTTGCTCTTCATCAATTTGCTGTTCGGCTTTCTCGACAAGTGTGAGAATATCACCCATACCAAGAATACGCGAAGCAATACGTTCCGGATGAAATGGCTCGAGAGCTTCGAGTTTTTCGCCTGTACCAACAAATTTAATTGGCTTGCCCACCACATTTAGCACAGATAATGCCGCACCACCGCGAGTATCGCCATCAAGTTTGGTAAGAACAATACCTGTAAGAGATAACAAATCATGGAATGCTTTTGCAGTGGTAACCGCATCCTGTCCAATCATCGCATCGCAAACGAATAAAGTTTCGGTTGGCTTAACTGCATCGTAAATATTACGAACTTCCTGCATCATCTCTTCATCAATGGTAAGACGGCCTGCAGTATCCACAATAATAATATCTCTACCAAATTTCTTCGAATAAGCCAAAGCATTTTTTGCAATCGAAACCGCATCTTTTGTATCTTCTGTATATACAGGGATCTTTACTTGCTGAGCAAGCTGTTGAAGCTGAAGAATTGCCGCAGGTCTATGAACGTCACAAGCAACAAGCAATGGCTGACGTCCTTTTTTGCGAAGATTTCTTGCTAATTTTGCACAAAAAGTTGTTTTACCCGAACCTTGAAGTCCTGCCACCATAATAATTGTTGGTGGTTGTGGAGATAAAGTCAATTCGGCAGTTTTGCTACCCAATAATTCAACCAATTCATCATGAACAATCTTCACAATCAATTGGTCAGGCATCAATTTGCCTTTTACTTCGGTGCCAATTGCCTTTTCTCTAACGTCATCAACAAATTTCTTGACAACATTCAGATTAACATCTGCTTCGAGTAATGCACGGCGAATCTCTTTAAGTGCTTCGGATACATTCTCTTCGGAAATAACCGATTGACCTCGAAATCGCTTTAGCGCACCCTCTAATTTCTCTTGTAAACTCTCAAACATTTCTTTGCTACAATTTTTGCAAAATACAGAACTCCAAAATTACTAAAAAAAAATAATATTAAAAAACATTACTTAATAATAAATCATTTATTATTGAATTTAATTGTGATTTGAGCGAATTTTTGTTTTTCATAAATCAAATTAAAAATAAATCAAAAATATTTTACTTCTCTATGATACAAAATCTATTTTGATGTGTTATTATAAATGTGAGATATTACAAATTAAAAAAATATTTTGATGGTGATTTTATGAAAAAAATTGTACTTTTTATTTTAATTGTTGGCTGTTTGGATGTATTTTCTCAATTTGATATTGAGAAATACAAAGAATATCTGAATACTCATAAAGAAATGACTTATGAGGAACTTATCAAAGAATATCCTGCTGGATTTTTTAATGATAAAGCTCCATCTGATTTTCTAAATTCCGAATATGGAAAAGAAATTTCAGAAAAATTCAACATTAGTGATTATGAAAAGCAATTGATTAATACCAACGGCTTTATGGTTACAGACAGATTGAAATACCCAACATTTATTCATGCCTTATGGGATATTTTCAAAAAAGATATGCCTGTTTATATCTCAACAGATGCTATTTTTCAGGCATTACATTATTCATACGATAAAATACTTGTTGAAATTGAAGAAGAAGTACTTTATGAACATTTATCTGACGGCTTATCTAAACTGAAAACAGAACTTAAATTAATTAATCTTGCCGATAAAAACGAAAAATTCAAACAAGCGGCTTTGGATGTTGATGTCTATGTTTCAATCGCAGAAAAATTGCTGAATGGCAAAACAACTCCTATTTATGAAGAAAACAAAATTATTATTGATGAAATTTTGAAGTATATACAAGAAGAAACTTATATAGAAACTAAAATTTTCAGCAACAGTTTCAAAGGATTCGACTTTAGTCAATTCACTCCACGTGGGCATTATACTCAAAATGCGAAATTATCAAAATACTTTCAATCATTAATGTGGCTGGGAAGAACAGAATTAATGATAACAAATCCTCAATTTACCATAAAATTCAAACAAACTGATGAAGATTTACAACGAATGGCATTAATGACTTCATTAATTGCAGAATTGGCAAAGAAATCAACTGCTACTATTGAGTTTGATATAATTGAGCAGGTTATGGAAATATTGATTGGCAGGCAAGATAATATTTCTCTTAATGAAGTAATTGAAATTTTGGATAAATCTTCACTTAATACAGAAGCAATTTGCGATACTTTAAATTGGAAAAAATTCCAAAATAAATTAATTGAATTGTCATCATCAAACCAATTATATAATTCGCAAGTTCTTTTTACAAGCCCAATGGCACCGAGTATTGTTACTCCATCAGTATTTTTATTAATCGGACAAAGACCAATAATTGATGGATTTATAACTGCAAATGTAGTTTTCGATAAAGTAATTTGGAACAATGAAAAGATTAAAAGAATGGTGCCATCCACTCTTGATATCCTTTTTTCAATGGGAAATGATGCATGTATTCAATTAATGGAAGATGAAATCACTAAATATAAATACGCATCCAATCTTGGGGCTTTGCGTTATTTGATAAATTCATACGATGATGAATTTTGGAAAGGCACACTTTATAATAATTGGCTGAATAGTATCAGAGTTTTGAATCCACCGGAAAAAAGAAAACATTTGCCATTATTTATGCAAACTGCGGCTTGGTGGCAAAAAACTATGAATACTCAACTTGCCGCATGGGCACAATTAAGATATAACTTTGTTCTATATGCAAAGCAACCATATACTTCAAGTTTAGTTTGTTCATTTCCTGAAGCATATATTG
The DNA here is from genome assembly GCA_024710535.1 of bacterium. Taxonomy (GTDB): domain Bacteria; phylum Bacteroidota; class Ignavibacteria; order Kapaibacteriales; family UBA2268; genus JANJUO01. The sequence continues at coordinate 3,234 of JANJUO010000142.1, read as the reverse complement.
AACCCGTTCCTGAATTCTATAATAATTTGGGATATTTTTGGAAAAATCTAAAGAAATTAAAGCAAATTCCAAATTTGAAAAATCCTTATGCACTTCGCTGGATATCAGAATTCTGTGACCACTGGATTGCTACATTGAATACTTTGGAAAACTTGGCTGATAAAACACTAAACAACATAGCTTTTGATAATAAAGATCAGAATTTCGTTTGCTCTACACTGAAGCCCGGAAAAATTTGCGATGCATTCGCTAAACCAGAAGATTTTGGATGGTATTTGAGATTGTATTATGATATGGATCCGAGTATTCTTACTTATCGTTATTTGGAGGCAGAAAAAGAAAATTACCTTGATAATGACCAAATGATAGTTACTGATGTTCATACAATTCCTACTGATGAAAATGCAAATTTAGTAGGTTGGGTATTACATGCAGGAACTGGTACTGTTAATCTTTCTGTTATTACAACACCAACTCCTGATGGCAAAACGCGTTCATATATTGGTCCTGTTTTTAGTTATTATGAATTTATTTCAAATGATTTCAAGCGTTTAACTAATGAAGAGTGGCGAAATATGGATGGAGAAAAGCCGTATCGCCCAAAATTTACAAATTTATATTTAGCAAACTCGGATGGCAAAAAGCCCGAAGGTGAAAAAGTTTCCTTGAAAACAATTATTTTAAATGTTGATGAACAAACAAAGGAAGATACTGATATAAATCTGTCCTGTTCTCCAAATCCATTCAACAATCTAACAATGATTAAGTTCAACATTGATGCTGATTTGGCAGACTTGGATTCTGAAATAACAATTTTTGATTTAGAAGGGAAAATTGTAAAAAATATTTTCAAAGGCAAACTTTCTTCAAATTCATATTCATTAATTTGGGATGGAACAGATAACAACAAAAATCAAGTAAATTCAGGCACATATATCGGAACAGTGAAAATTGCTGAGAAAATATATTCTACAAAAATAAATTTAAGAAAGTAAATGCAAAAAATATTGCCAATTTTTTTTATTTTTTTCTCTTGAGAAATAAAAAATAAATTGCATTTTTAATTAATTAATTTTCTAATTTTGTGGTTTGGAGAAAGTGGAGTAGATTAAACTTATTTAATATGGTTCAGCAATGGTTACCTATTGACTATAATGTATATATTAATAAGTTAAAAACTACTAAGTTTCGCCGATTTAAGATTGATGAGTAAATGTATATGAGGTCAGGGCTATTTAATGATATTAAAAATTTGCAAAATGAATTTTTTGAAGCTCTAAAGGCTGAAGGTGAAAAATGGATAAAATGAAATTTCTAATAATTTTATTAGCATTTGCTATAACAATATCCAGCTGCAACAAATCTTATAAGATTGATGAGAATTTTATCTTCGATGATAATCATACAGTAATCTCATCAATAAATGGATTCATAAAAACAAACAAAGGATTTATAATATATGGTAATACTGAAAGATTTGTACGATTTCAAAGATTAATACCCAAAGGAAAGAATTTTGGCATAATTAAATTAAATAATGATGGAAGCATAGATAGTACTTTTAATAATCCTTTTAAAATACCTACTTCTATTTGCAAAATAGTAGAATTAGATGATGCCAATTATTTAATTATTTACAAACATTTTAAAGAATATTTATATAGTTATAAAATGATAAATATTGCTATTATGAATGAAAAAGGGGATTTGCAACCTGTTGATTTTGATTTCAAAAAAATATTTATTACTGATTCTGTTAATGAGGAGTTTATCGAAGTAAATTCAATAGCACGAGATTCATCAAACAACATTTATATTGCATTTTCATATCTTTCTTCAAATTCAGTATTACAATTAATTAAGCTTGATTCAACATTTAAATTAGATGAAGGATTTCAAAAAGAAACCGCTAATAAGTTTATAATGGGCGAAGTTTATTCAATCTACGTGCAATCTAATAATCAAATATTAATTGGCGGAGATTTTGTTTGGCAAGATAAATTAAAAGAATATAAATATTTATGCAGAATAAATTCGAACGGAATCATTGATAGTTCATTTTGTCAAAATCTATCCGAATTTGAAAATAATGATTATAATCGAATTTGTTGTATTAATGTAATTGATTCTACTATATACCTGGGAGGTAATTTTTCATTATCTTTTAATAATAACAAATTATCTGATTTAATGAGAATGAATGAAGACGGTTCAATTAATTTGAGTCAACCTAACCAAAATAATATTTTTAAATATGTGGATGAAGAACCATATTTTAATAAGTCAATGTTACTATCCATAACTGAGGTTGAAGATTCGCTATTGTTTGTTTCAGGGATTTTTAATTATTTAAATAATAAAAAAACAGATTTTCCGATTGCAATGATAAGTAAAAATGGAAATATTGTTGATTTTAACTTCAAATCTTCAACAGAAATTTTCAATATTAATTATATTAATTATAGAAATTCAGATACGATTTATATTTTTGGAGGTAATGATATTTTCGAAGATAGAAATCAGGCGTTTACAAGGTTGATTAGATGATAGAATATATATTAAAGAGATTTAACATTTTAATGAATTAGGGCAAGTGAAATATGCAAGCGAGCAGGATGAGAAAATAGATTTAATTTATTTATGATGAATTAGGTTCTATTGCATTGGTGATTAATGATAGTGGCAGAGTGGTGGAAAGCAATACCCTGCAATAAAGGTTCATTCAGATTTAGGTAGTTTCCTCTGTCCTGATGCTATGTGGGAAAAGTATGTATCATAGACGCATTATCATTATGCAGGTTTATAAAATAATTTTTTCATGAAATTGTCAATAAAATAATTTTAAAATTAAAGAGGAATCAAATGAATACTGAGTTAATAACTGTAACAAAAGATGAAATGTTTGAGGTAATTAAGGCATATCAAATTTTGACAGATTTTATCCAAAAACACTTTTCTATTCAAGATATTTATACAGAAGATTTTTTAGAATCAATGGAAATTATTTCTAAAAATAAAAATGAAATAACAAAAGTTAATAATTTTGAGGATTTTGTAAATTAAAATGAGAGAACTTTTCAAAACAAGTAGATTTACAAGAGATATAAAAAAATTACCTTCCGAAGTACAAAAAGATGCTTATGAAATTTCATTGAAATTATTAGAAAACCCTTTAGATAAATCATTAAACATTAAGTATTTAACTGGCTTTAAAAAAACATTTCGAGTTATAGT
>JANJUO010000102.1 GCA_024710535.1 bacterium | reverse complement strand
GCTTGCCCGCAGGCAGGAACCTATACCAATACCTGGACTGTTGCCGATGATTGAGGCAATGTGAGAGCGGTTTACACGCAGGTCATCACAATCTTCGATGCCACTGCCCCGACCTGGACAACAGCTGCCGGTGCTCTGGATATGACACTGGAATGCAGCAATGCTGCCGGAATCGCTGCCGCACAGGCAATGTTCCCGGTTGCTACTGACAACTGCGATGCCAATGTGACCAATATCGTTAAGATTAGCGGTGCCTTCGTTCCCTCCGTAGCTTGTCCGCAGGCCGGAACCTATACCAACACCTGGACTGTTGCCGACGATTGTGGCAATGTTAGCGCGGTTTACACGCAGACAATTACCATCACTGACAACACAGCCCCGGTTCTTACAGCAGGTGCAATTGCAACATGCTACAACAGCATCGCCGCTGCTGAGGCTGCTGCCATCGCTGCTACCAGTGGCGTTGACAATTGCAGTCCTGTCGTCACCTTTACTGCCAGTACAGCTGGTTCATGCAATGCTATTATAACAGTTGTTGGTGCTGATGCTTGTGGAAACACTGCATCGGTTACTTACAGCACCAGAGTTGACATACTTGCTCCGGTCATTGCCGGAGTTCCTGCTCCTGTGACAGTGAGCTGTGATGCTGTTATTCCAGCCTTCGCAGTTGCTACGGTTAGCGATGACTGTGATTTAGCCCCGACGCTTACTTTCGTCGATGCAACAATTCCAGGTCTCTGCCCGCAGTCCTATACGCTTACCCGCACATGGACTGCCGCTGACAACTGCGGCAATGTTGCCGTTGTTGTTCAGACCATTACTGTAACTGACCTGGTAGCTCCTGTTATTGCCGGTGTACCCGCTCCTGTGACAGTTAGCTGTGATGCGGTAATCCCAGCCTTTGCTGTTGCTACTGTCAGTGACAACTGCGATGCGGCTCCAGTTATGAGCTTTGTTGATGCTACTGTTCCAGGCCTCTGCCCACAGTCGTACACACTGACACGCACCTGGACTGCTACCGATGCCTGTGGCAATGTTGCTGTAGCCGTTCAGACGATCACAGTTACAGATCTTGTAGCTCCGGTTATCTCGGCTCTGCCGGCACCTTCGACCATCAACTGTCCGGCACCTGCAGTGCTTGGATTTACAACCCCGACTGCAACGGACAACTGCGATGCTGCCCCAGCACTCACCTACGTTGATGTAATTACACCAGGTGCTTGTCCGCAGTCCTACACAGTTACCAGGAACTGGACAGCTACCGATGCTTGCGGTAACATCAGTGTGGCTTCCGAATCGATCAGCATTGTTGACATCGTTCCGCCATCTGCTACTTGTCCTCCGGTAAACAACTACCGCAACATGATCTCCACCAGCAGTCCGTTCTACACCGTAATCGGAAACGAGTTTGATCCGACAGGCATGAGCGACAATTGTGGTGTGGTAACAGCCGTTAATAACGTGAACCTTGGTCCAACTCTTGCCGGTCATAACTTCGTATCCGGTATTCATCAGGTGATCTGGACCATCAGCGATGGTTGCAACGTCATTTACTGCACAACCTACGTTCAGGTAGATGGTTATCTGCCGGTGAGCTGGCTAGGTTTCGAAGGCCAGATTGACGGAGCTGTGGTTAGCCTTGAGTGGCAGACTGCTTCCGAAATCAATAACTCGCACTTCGAGGTTTACCGCCGTCATGAAAGTGAGAAAGAATTCAGCAAGATTGGCAGTGTAGCAGGAGCCGGAAACAGCACTGTTGTGAATAGCTATGACTACAGCGATGTGGTTGCTGAGCTACCCGCAGGCCGTATCTACTACAAACTACGCCAGGTTGACTTCGATGGTAAGTACGATTGGTCGAAGACTATCATGGTGAAGTATGAAGTGGATGCCAACAACCTGATCAACATCTATCCGGTTCCGAGCAATGGTCACGTGAGTGTATTGTATCAGGGAATCGCCGGCACTTACACGCTGGAAATTCTGAACGCCCTCGGCCAGGTTGTAAGGACTGCACAGCTTGAAGGCAACCAGGCTGAACTCGATCTGACACAGCTTCCGAATGGTGTTTACAACATCCGTATGCTTGGCAACGGTGTTGATGCTACCAAGAGGATCGTGATCAGCAGGTAGTAGGCGACGATCATCGGTTTTAGAAACTTCAACCCATAATTGATAGAGAGGGATTCCCGTACGGGGATCCCTTTTTGTTACCGAGATGCCGCTCCTCCACCGAGATAGCGCTCCTACGGAGCGAAAGTTGGCTCGTTGAGACACCCTGTCAGAAAGAGATAGCATATTGCGGTGCGGAGCACCGCAATATCGGTAGCTATTATAGTATGCGGTTTCAAGTTGGGAGCGGTGCAGTGCACCGCAATATCGGTGGGAGATGCAGTTTCAAGTCGCGAGCGGTGCAGCGCACCGCAATATCGGTGGGAGATGGAGTTTCAAGTTGGGAGCGGTGCAGCGCACCGCAACATCTGTGGGAGATGCGGTTTCAAGTTGGGAGCGGTGCGGAGCACCGCAACATCGGTGGGAGATGCGGTTTCAAGTTGGGAG
>JANJUO010000031.1 GCA_024710535.1 bacterium | reverse complement strand
GCAACCAAATCGTTACTTGCAGTTTTTCCTTTTATTTCTTCTTCTTTTTTTGTTTTCTTGCCAAACTACAAAAAAGAAGAAGAAGCAAGTTTATGTGCCTCAAGATAATTGCAAGTGTATTAGTGAACCACAACAAATTCCAAAATTTGCTTTCGAAGTGCTTGATGAATTGAATTTTGCAAGAACAAATCCTTCTGGATATGCTGAAATTATCAATCAAAGACGAAAAAACTATAAAGGAAAGTTGTATAAAGAAGCTGGGAAAATCGACATTAAAACTAATGAAGGTGTTTCTGCTCTTGATGAAGCCGTTTCAGTTTTGCGAAAAACCAAGCCAATGCAGCCCTTATCTATGAGTGGCTGTCTTACTCTTGCGGCTCTTCAGCATGTAAAAGATATTGGTCCAAGAGGAATTGTTGGGCATTATGGAAGTGATGGAAGTGCCCCACACGAAAGAATGGAAAAATATACAAGTTGCCTTTATTCATCAGGTGAATGTATTGCATTCGGATCGAATTCACCAAGAGATGTGGTAATTGATTTGCTGATTGATGATGGTGTCAAAGATCGTGGTCATCGTAAACTGATTTTGGATTCAGGATTTATTTTTGCCGGAATTGCAAGCGGAACGCATAAAATATATCGAACAACTACTGTGATTGATTTTACAAAAGATAAATTAAATGGCAAAAAATACAAAAAATAAGCAAGTAAAAAGATGAAAGTATATCCAATAGCCTTGGTTGATTGCAATAATTTCTATGCATCTTGCGAAAAAGTCTTCAACCCAAAATTGAAGAATAAACCGGTGGTGGTTCTTTCGAATAATGATGGCGTAATTGTTGCATTATCTGCAGAAGCGAAGGCGCTTGGGATCAAGTCTTTCGAGCCATTATACAAAGTGAAGCCACTAATCGAGAAGCATAATGTTGCGGTTTTTTCATCAAATTATACACTATATGGCGATTTATCCAATCGTGTGATGACCACTCTCAAGCACTTTTCACCAGATGTGGAAGTTTATTCAATTGATGAAGCCTTTATAAATTTGAAAGGTTTCGAATGGCAAGATTTAACCCAATATTGCAAAAAAATTCGTGATACAGTTGAAAAATGGACAGGAATTACTGTTTCAATTGGAATTGCTGAAACCAAAACTTTAGCGAAATTAGCAAATAGAATTGCAAAGAAAAATCCGGAACATAACGGTGTTTTGAATATTTACAATTTACCGGATAAAGATGAATTTCTGAAAAAATTGCAGGTAGAAGATGTTTGGGGAGTTGGCAGACAATATACAAAATTACTGAATGGAATGAGTATTAGAACGGCTTATGATTTGGCAAACGCAAATCAACTTTGGATTAAGAAAAAAATGACTGTGCAAGGGCTGAGAACTGTTAAAGAACTCAATGGTTTACCTTGCATTAAACAAGAATATTCCGTTCCTGCAAAGCAATCAATTGTTTCGTCTCGATCTTTTGGCAGATATATCACAGAAAAAAATGAAATCAAAGAGGCAGTAGCCGGCTTTGTTCATCGTGCTTCTGAAAAATTGCGTAGGCAGAATTCAGCGGCAAATATGATATCTGTTTTTCTTCGAACAAATCCATTCAAAGAAACTCCGCAGTATCATAATGGATGCCAGGTTGGGCTTCCCTTTCCGATGAATTCTCCTGCAGAAATGATTGAATACGCTATGGCGGCTGTTGACCAGATTTTCAGAGAAGGATTTCTATATCAAAAAGCCGGAATTCTTCTTGCAGGAATTGTTCCGGTGGAAACGGTGCAGAGAACTCTCTTTGAAAATATTGAACGCAGAGAAAAAATTAAAAAATTGACCGCAGTAATGGACAAAATTAATAGTGAACATTCAGCTGGTACCTTGTATATTGCCGCCGCCGGAACCGATAAAACTTGGGCAATGAAGCGTGAAATGAAATCGCCTGCCTATACCACTTCATGGAAAGAATTACCAATCGTAAAAGCTTCAAATATATCAATTTATAAGAAAAGAGATTAAAGAATTCAATAAAAATTGCGTTATAACCCCCAAAAAGTATCCCCAAAAAGATAACAACCCCAGTATTTTGTTATATGAATGAGTAGAAAATTGCTTAACAACAAAGCGATTATGGTGCTAAATTCAAATTAAAAGTCGCAATAGTAGAAATAGGTATATTTGCACCAATAGAGTTTGAACTCCTGAGAAATTGTTTTGATAAAACATACTCTTTCTTTGTTTCAATCACATATTTATAAGCAATGATTGATCTAATAGCAAAATCAAAACTCTTCTTTTGAATTATATTATTGTCATTCATTTAGCTGCATTGTCTTAATTCGTAATTCGTAATTCGTAATTGAATCTACTCTCATTACCCAATTTAAATGAATTTTATTTTACAACTTTAAATCAATAATATAATTATTTCATAAAATTGCAAATCAAATCTTAACGAATTTTGCTACCTTATCACCTATTTTAATAAAATAAATCCCATTATCCAAATTATTTACATTTATTAAGTTATTTGTAATTGAAAAATTTGTTTGTTGTTCTCCAAGATAATTAAAAATACAAATATCCTCTAACTCTGTATCATCTATTCTAATATAAGAATTAGTAGGGTTTGGATAAATACTAAGGAAATTGGATGCTTGATTTTCCTTGATTGAAGTTGGATAATTCAGAAATTGTCCATTTGAATATTGAATAATTGTTCCAAGATCGCCACAAAAATAAATTAGAGAATCATTTAAAATACTTATACCAGATAATATTTTATTCTTAATACTTTTTTTGACAATCCAATTCTTACCTCCATCAGATGTAAAAGAAATATTTCCTGAGGAACCAACAGCCCATCCATTTGTTAATGATAAGAATTTCATTTTATTGAAATAAAGAGAATTATTGATAATAATTTCATTCCAAGTTAATCCACCATTTGATGTATTTAATATCTTGTTTGAAGAAATTTTGATAAATCCATTCATCTCATCTAAAAAAGTCATATTCATTAAACTTGAATTTGTATATTTTTCAATTTGTTCTTTGTTTAAAGACCAATCAATACCATTATTTTCCGATTTATAAATAGTAATTTTCATAATTGTATCTTGATTTATTATCGTGTCTAATCTACATAAAATCCATCCCGTATTATTTTTAAATTCAACATCATTTATGTTCTTTATATTATTAGACATTAAATCCCATTTTTCACCTCCATTACTTGTAACAAATAGGCTTCCATTTAATGCAAAACCATTATTTGCATCTTTAAAAACAATGTTAGAAATTCTTTTGTTAGCTTGTAATATTGATTTTGTCCAATTGTTCCCTCCATCAGTACTTCTATATAAAATTCCATTTTCCCCACCAACCCAAAGATAATTTTTATCATAATTAGCAAGATTAAGTAAATTATTTGTAGAAAAATCAAAAGCTTGACTCCAAGTTAATCCCTTATCAGTTGATTTCAGAAGTATATTATTATCCCCACAAGCAAATCCAACATTTTCATCTGTAAACATAATATCATTAATGTTGAATCTGGTACCTCTTTGTAAAAAATCCCAGTTCTTGCCCCCATCGTCTGTAGTAAATACTGTTCCAAAGTCTCCAGCTCTCACTCCATTGTTTTTATCGAAAAATTTGATTGCATTAACCCATTCAAACAAATCAGGGTTAGAAATATTTTCCCATGTAGCACCTGCATCTGAGGTTTTAAGTATAATACCACCAGAACCTGCTGCCCATCCTAACTTATCATCAACAAAGGATAAACTAGAAAAATAGTAAGAAGAATTGTAAGTAATTGACCAGGTTTTGCCTCCGTCTGTTGTATGATATAAGTTATATTTGGTAGCAAGATTCCCTAAATTTAAATTAATAAAATCCAAATCATAAACAAAATCAACAGGCGATGTAGCATATAAAAACCAATCATAACCACCATTTGTTGTTCTAAATATTCTATTATTATTTGCAAAAATAATCCCATCATCTTGAGAAAAAAACTTTATGTAAGAATATGAGGTTATATCTGTCAATTTAATATTTTCCCATGATAAGCCTCCATTAGTAGTTCTAAAGAAAAATAAATTCTTATCAATTGAACCTGCAACATAACCAAAATCATGATTTAAAAATTGAACCGTACCAACTTTTGCATTAAAAGATTCAAAAAAAGAAAACTTTTTAACCCAATTTTTTCCCCCGTCTTCTGTGCAAAATAAATTATAATTTCTATCTAAATTGTTTCCATATAAAGAGTCCAAAAAAAATAATTTCACTGCTCCATTGTATTTAGATGAATCGGATGAAATATCAATAGTATGATTGTTTTTATGAAATATATTTCGATCTAATTTATCTATAACATAAAAATCGCTCATATTCCTTATTATTATGTAATTATAAGATAAACCGGAAAGTTGGCTGAAACTAGATTCACCTTTTGCCGAAGGCAAATATAAAATAAGTAAAACCGTAAAAACTATAAAATTTTTCATAACAACCCCAAAATGAAAATTAAATTCAAAATAAATCTATTTAAAGCTATTTTGTTTAAGAATATTCTTGCTAAGATTTCACACAAGACTATTCCCACTCAATAGTTCCCATTACTTAATAGTAGAACAAAAAAGAAAGTAAATTATATCTATAACTTATTGAAACATAAGACTTAATAAATTCACTTAACATTTTCATTTTCTCCTTTATGAGACTTTTTAATATTTTGTTTGTCACATTTCGTCACATTTCTTATTTTTGTACTTTACGTTTTTGTTTTATACATAAACATTACAAAATTAATAAAAAAAAACGAAATGCCATTACTACTTGAAGAACTGGAAAAAATT
>JANJUO010000565.1 GCA_024710535.1 bacterium | reverse complement strand
GATCGGAATGCCCTTGGCCCGCGCGGCCGCTGCTGTGCTGGCAGTGGGTTCGACACCGGTGCACGGGATGTTGCGTGCCTTGACGTACTGCAGCAAATATCCGTCGTTGGCAGCGACCTCCACAACATGACTGCCAGCGGTCAGATGGAAGCGCGCGGCCATGTCCGCCACATAGCGCTCGGAATGTGCAAGCCAGCTATTGGAGAAACCACTGAAATACGCGTACTCGGAATCGAACAACTCATCTGCCTGGGCAAAGTCTTCGGTCTGCGCCAACCAACAGTGTTCACACACGAGCACGCGAAGAGGAAACCACTTTTCCGGTGCATGCAACGTCTGTTCGGTCAAATAGGCATTGGAGGGAGGGGCGCTGCCTAGGTCCACCATAGGCAACTTGAGTTCTGCCCCGCAGTGACGGCACTTCATAAGGCCATCCCGGAGAAGTTTTCATCCAAGAAAGGGTGGCCAGCATCGCGTGGCGATACGCCGCCGACCGGCAAAGGCCATTGAATGGCAAGACGCGGGTCCTGAGCGTTCAGCCCGCCCTCCGCATCTGGCTGATATGTGTGTGTATGGAAATACAGCATTTCGCAGTTATCGGTGAGAGTTTGAAACCCGTGGGCAAAGCCTTCCGGGATAACGAGGGTTTTGTGATTTTCGGCACTGAGCACTTCGGCGTGCCAGTGCAAAAAAGTCGGCGAATTATCGCGCAGGTCCACCGCAACATCAAAGACTTCGCCGCGCAGGCAACTCACGAACTTAATCTCGGCATGGGGTGGGCGCTGGAAATGCATGCCACGCACGGTACCGCGGCTTGCGGTCAAGGTGTGGTTGATCTGGGCGATATGCCTGCCAGGGGCAAGCGCCTGCAACTCATCTGTGCAGAAGAGCCGCTCCAGATACCCCCGGCTGTCGCCAATGGGTTTGCGCTGCAGGATCCGCAAGCCGGAAAGCGGCGTATCCAGTATGTCGAAGCGGGTGCTCATGCCTGGATTGCCGCGGCCTCGTATGCCTGAATCTGCTGCGCGCTGACAGCGGCCATGTCCGAGCCTTGTTTCCAGGCCTGATGCCAGGCCAGCGTCATGCCCAGCGCGGTTTGCAGACTCCAACGTGGGCGCCAACCCAACTGGGCTTTGGCCTTGGAACTATCCAGCTTGAGCATGTTGGCTTCGTGCGGCTGCGGGGCAGCATCGCATTGCCAGGCGGCATCGGGCACCTGGCTGCACAGATATTCGACGATCCATTGCACCGGCTTGGCGTCAGCCTCTTCGGGACCGAAATTCCATGCCTCGGCAAAGTCCAGGCCTTCTGTGAAAAGTCTCTCCGCCAGCATGAGATAGCCGGCCAGCGGCTCCAGCACATGCTGCCACGGGCGTGTGGCCAGCGGCGAGCGGATGGCCAGGGTCTGGCCCGCATCCAGCGCACGCAGAAAATCGGGGACCAGCCGGTCGAGTGCCCAGTCGCCGCCGCCGATGACGTTGCCGGCACGTCCGCTCGCCAGATGGACGCCGGCAGGTTCCAGGTAGGACCGGCGATATGCCGCGGTCACCAGTTCGGAACAGGCCTTGCTGCTGGAATAGGGATCAAAGCCCCCCATGGCTTCGTTCTCACGATAAGGCCAGACCCATTCCCGATTTTCATAACACTTATCGGTGGTGACGTTAACCACCGCTTTCACGCTGGGTGTCTGGCGCACAGCTTCCAGCAGATTGACCGTCCCCATGACATTGACGGCGTATGTCTCCACCGGCGCAACATAGGAATAGCGCACCAATGGTTGTGCTGCCAGATGCAACACGATATCGGGTTTGGCCGCTTGCATAGCCTGTGTGAGCGCAGTTGCATCACGGATGTCGGCAATCGTGCTGCCCACCAAACGATCCTGCAGATTTGCTACCGAGAAAAGGTTGGGTTCCGTCGGCGGCGTCAGTGCATAGCCATGGACTTCGGCACCCATGTCAGCCAGCCACAGGGCCAGCCAGCCGCCCTTGAAACCGGTATGGCCGGTCAGGAAAACCCGCTTGCCGCGCCAGAATTCCCGGTTCATTGCCACTTTTTCCATGGTGCCTTGCCCATGACCCAGAGGTCTTCGAGCAGATTTTTTTCGCGCAGGGTGTCCATGGGTTGCCAGAAACCATCGTGCTCAAATGCCATCAGTTGCCCATCTGCCGCCAGCCGGGTCAGGGGTTCGCCTTCCCAACTGGACTGGTCGCCCGCGATCAGGTCGATACATTTGGGCGAAAGCACAAAGAATCCACCATTGATGAGACCGCCATCGCCCCGCGGCTTCTCGGTGAAGCCGGCCACCCTGTCGCCCTCCATTTGCAAGGCACCGTAGCGGCCAGGCGGTTGAACCGCGGTAACGGTCGCCAGCCTGCCATGCTGCTTGTGGAAGGCGATCTCGCGCGAAATATCCACATCCGAGACCCCGTCGCCGTAAGTGAAGCAGAAGGCATCTTCATCCTTGAGGTAGTCTGCAACCCGTTTCAGACGCCCCCCCGTGAGCGTCTCTTCACCCGTATCCACCAGCGTCACACGCCACGGCTCGGCCTTCTGCTGATGGACTTCCATCCTGTTGTGCTCCATGTCGAATGTGACATCCGACATATGCAGAAAATAGTTGGCGAAGTATTCCTTGATGACGTAGCCCTTGTAGCCACAACAGATCACGAAATCATGAACCCCATGCGCTGAATACAGCTTCATGATGTGCCACAGGATGGGCTTGCCGCCAATCTCGATCATCGGCTTGGGCTTGAGGTGGGTCTCTTCCGAGATGCGCGTACCCAGACCACCCGCCAGAATCACAGCCTTCATCAAATTCTCTCCTCGCTAATCACTTTTAACCATCGTGCCTGGATATTGATTTTACGTAGCTGCTCCCGGCTACCGAGTATGTTCTGCATACCAACCAAAACGATTAACGCACCTGTCGGCCCATTGCCACCGCCAGCACCCACCCTGGCAA
>JANJUO010000495.1 GCA_024710535.1 bacterium | reverse complement strand
AAAACATCTTATTTACTCAAATACCTTGTTAAATTCTTATTCGAAAATACTGAAAAGAATATTTTGATTTTAGCATATACAAACCGTGCTGTTGATGAAATTTGTAATAGTATTTCCAAAATTGCAGATGATATTTATTTGCGAGTGGGAACCAAAGAGTCAACTGATGATGATAAAACATTGATAGCTCATCTTGCTAATGTCTTGCCATTGAAACAATTAGGTAATAAAATTAATCAGACCAGAATTTTTGTATCTACTGTTTTTTCAGCCTTATCAAATTCCGAAATCTTCGAAATCAAGCATTTTGATTATGCCATAATCGATGAAGCATCTCAAATTTTGGAGCCACAAATTGTTGGGATTCTTAGCAAAGTTGATAAATTTATTATGATAGGTGATGAAAAACAATTGCCCGCAGTAGTATCTCAAAAATCATCCTTGCTTAAAGTTGATTCAGAAGAACTAATATCAATAAATTTAAAGAACTTAGGCGTTTCTCTTTTTGAAAGATTGATAGAAACTGCAATGAAAAATGAATGGACTGATGCAATTGGTTTGCTCAAAAAGCAGGGGAGGATGCACACAGAAATCCAAAATATAGCCAATCATTTATTCTACAGTGATAATTTGGAATCAATTGAGGAAATTGCCGGAAAATTTGATATTAATTCTATTGAAGATCAATCAAAATTCACTGCTTTCATCAAACAGGCAAGAGTATTATTTATCAATACTCCAACCGAAAAGAGAAATAAAGTAAATATGAAAGAAGCAGACTTAATATCTATAGTAGTCAATAAATTAGTAGAATTACTTGATAATGAATTCAACTCTAATTCAATTGGAATTGTTTCGCCTTTTCGAGCTCAATGCGCCGAAATCTCAAAAAGATTATCTGATGGTTTATCCAAATATATAACTATAGACACTGTTGAAAGATTTCAAGGATCAGAGAGAGATTTCATAATTTATTCTGTGTGTGCCAACAATAAATATATGCTCAATCATATTTCTTCAATCTCCAATCTTAGTAATCAATTTATTGATAGAAAATTGAACGTTGCAATCACAAGAGCAAAAAAATATCTCATCATTGTTGGTAATGAAGAGATACTAAATAATTCAAGTATTTACAGAAATCTATTGAGATATATTAAAAGCAATTATTTATACACAGATGCTCTCGAAATTCTAAGAATGTTAAGATAATTAATCAACCAAAAATTTCTCAAATCTATTTTTGATATAGTTAAAATCATCATCTTGAATTCTTACAAAATATTCGATTCCATCATCATTTTCATTTGTTGTAATAATTTCAGTGAATTTATACAAAATAGAAACCATATCCATCATAGAATATGGAAGCATTATTTTCAAAGTATTGCTATTTCTATTATAAATTTCCTGAAAGCGTTCAAGCAAGAAATTAATATTCATCCCACGTGAAGCAGATACAAACAAACTATCTTTGAATTCATCTTCAAGCATCGTCAAAGTGTATAATTCTTCAACCATATCAATCTTGTTGAAGACAAGAATTGTTGGTTTATCTGCAATTTCAAGTGTTGCAAGTGTATCTTCTACAACTTTGATTTGGTCGCGAAAATAAGGATGCGATACATCAACAACATGAACCAAAACATCCGCTTCAGCGGCTTCTGCAAGTGTACTTCTGAAAGAAGCAACCAAGTTTGGAGGCAATTTCCGTATAAAACCAACAGTATCCGAAAGAAGTGCCTTTGTTCCGGCAGGTAGATCAAATTGCCTTACTGTGGTATCCAAAGTAGCAAAAAGCTTGTCTTCGATATAAACATCTGCTTCCGTTAAAGTTCTCATCAATGTAGATTTACCGGCATTTGTGTAGCCAACAAGAGCAAATCTTGGCATTTCCTGTCTTGCTTTTCTCTGAATTTCTCTCTGCTTATCAATTTCAAGAAGTTTATCTTTTAGAAATTGAATTTTCGTTTTAATTTGCCTTCTGTCCGACTCAATCTGCGTTTCGCCGGGACCTTTTGTGCCAATACCACCAAATTGTTTTGAAAGGTGAGTCCACATTCTTGTTAATCTTGGAAGTAGATATTGCATTTGAGCAAGTTCAACTTGTGTTTTTGCTTCGAGAGATTTTGCTCTTTTCGCAAAAATATCCAATATCAAACCGCTTCTGTCCATGATCTTTACTTTTAATTCATTTTCGATATTGCGAATTTGCTTTGGAGAAAGTTCATCATCAAAAACAACAAGAGTCACCAAGTTTTCATCAATATATGATTTTAATTCAATTAATTTACCTGAACCAAACATAGTGGTACTATAGGGTTTAGGCAGTTCCTGAGTGAATTTGTCAATCACGATTGCACCTGCCGTTTCAACAAGCGAGGTCAATTCCTCAAGATACTCATGAGATAATTTCCTGTTTCCACCTTTGGGAATCACTCCGCAAACAATCGCTTTTTCGGGTTCAGGTTTTACATTGAATATTTTTTGTATGTTTTTTTCTGTCATTTTAATTTTTTTAGTTTGTTATTCGGTATAAAAGGACTTAAATTATTGAATTACAATAACCATAATCAATTGTAAATAGTTATCAATACAAAATTATGAAAATTTTGTCAATTAAAAAAATTTTTTTCGTACCAAAGATTCAACATCATCAACTGATATATTTCAGGACTATAGTTTTTCTTGCCTGATTTATGAATTTGAAGTAAATTTTTCATATAATTTTTGTCAAATAAATCAAGTTTTGAAAATTTTGAATTCAAAAGCAAATCTTCAGAATAAGAATACCAATCTTTTCTAAACCATTCTGCAACCGGTGCGGCAAAACCCTGCTTCTTTCTATAAATTATATTATGCGGAAGAATTCCCTCAACTGCTTTCTTTAATATATATTTGCTCCCGCCATTTGCAGGTACTCTTTTTTCTGGTGGAATCGACATTGTGAACTCCACAAAACGATGATCTAAAAACGGTACGCGTGCCTCCAAACTATGCGCCATTGTAATTTTATCTAC
>JANJUO010000481.1 GCA_024710535.1 bacterium | reverse complement strand
CAACTCTAGGTGCCGATAATGGTATTGGAGTTGCTATGGGTATGGCAGTTATGACATCAACTGATATTGCTCATCCTGACATTGAATTGCTTTGCACTTTGGATGAAGAAACTGGCTTAACAGGTGCTAATGGTTTAGGTAGCGACTTATTGAATGCAAAAGTATTGATAAATCTTGACTCAGAAGAAGATGGTTCATTTACAATTGGTTGTGCCGGTGGTATGAATACTCGCGGTATCTACAAGTACGAAGCAGACGAAGTTCCAACTGAAGCATCTGCTTATAAACTTGTTGTTAAAGGTTTGAAAGGTGGTCACTCTGGTATCGAAATTCATGATGGAAGAGGAAATGCTGCAAAATTCATGACTCGTTTGCTTTGGAATCTTACAAATAAACTTAATGTTCGTCTTGCTGATTTCAATTCTGGCAACAAACACAATGCAATTCCACGCGAAGCATTTGCAACTGTTGTTGTTTCAAACGCCGCTGATAGTGATTTCAAAGCATACATTGAAGCATTCGAAGCTCAATACAAAGCAGAATACGGCAGTAAAGAACCAAATCTTCAGATTTTTGCTGAAGCATGTGCCGCTCCTGCAAAAGTTCTTGCTCAAGACACTCAAAAGAGAATTTTGAGTTCATTCTATGCAATGCCACACGGTGTTTATAGAATGAGTCCTGACATCAAAGGATTAGTGCAAACTTCAACTAACTTTGCAATCGTTGAAACACTTGAAAACACAATCGAAGTGCTTACTTCACAACGTTCTTCAGTTGAAACCGAAAAAGACGATATGGTAAGAATGGTACAAAATGCGTTTGAATTAGGTGGCGCTGATGTGAAATTTGGTGATGGCTATCCAGCTTGGCAACCAAATGTTCATTCACCATTGTTGAAAATCGGCTCTGAAGTTTACAAGTCAATGTATGGAAAAGATCCACACATCGAAGCAATTCACGCTGGTTTGGAATGCGGTATTATTGGTGATAAATATCATGGTATGGATATGATTTCATTTGGTCCAAACCTTAGAGATGTACATTCACCAGACGAAAAAGTTGAAATTTCATCAACTGAAAAATGCTTTAATTTCTTAGTAGAATTATTGAAAAATATTCCAACCAAGTAAATTAATTAATCCTCGATATTATGGAGCATAATTTTTGATTATGCTCCTTTTTTTTGAATTAGTTGTTGGTCACTGTCAAGCAGAAAATTTCGTTTGTAACAATCGATAGAACAGATGAAGAATCTGTTATTTCGAAGCCGGAGGCGAGAAATCCATAAATTTCAAAATGAATTAACTCCGGATATTTTTTTGAAATAACTATTTGAAAATCCCTTCATAAACAATAGTTAAACGAAGATTTGTTCCTGGCTCATATACTTTGATACCACTTGAAAATGGATTTCTTGAATATGATAAATGTCTGAAATAATTATGATTTAATAAATTGTCAACATCTAATTTGATTGCAAAATCATCAATTTGATATGACAATCGGACGCCAATCGTATTCCATGAATCAGAAGAAATTTCCTTTAAATCACTATCTATTCGTGGCTGAAAATTCTCATAATGATGCATTAAAGTAGTTCTAATATTCAAAAATTCAGGCAAATAAATAAAATTTGAAATAGAAAGCGGCATAATTTCGGATAATGGAATGGCTCGCTCGGTATTCTCACCATAAATATAGGATAAATTACTCTCAAAAAAGTCATATTTGAAAGCAGCATTAATTCCTAAAATTATCGCATCAATGTTGGTGAAAGTCTGAATTTTCTTTGTACTAAAATTCACCGAATTGATATTAACATAATCCCAAACTTTGTTTGCGAATGCCTCCAGTGCAAAAAAATCATTATTTATGGAAATTCTGGCAGAGGATTTTTTTGCTTGTACTAAGTTGGGATTACCAAACCAATCGGGAGTAGTGGCAGGTTTTTTTACATTGATATACATTTGCTCGGCTTCTGGACTTTCAATTGCTAATTCTGCACTTGCCGAAAGGATAATATCGCTGAATAATTCAAATGAATTTGTGATATTAACTGCTCCTGTTAATAATGTTCTATCTTCAGTAACATCATTATAAATCAATGAATAATTTGCTAATGCTTCTTTTTTGCCAATAAAATAATGATATAATCCGGCTCTTGCAGAAACGGAGAAATCACTACTTGAATATCGATAATTCCCAGCGAAATAGAATTGATTTACATCCGGCATCATTTCATTTGCAAGAATTAATTTATTGGTTTGCTTGTTAATAAATTCATTTTCTACATCCCAATTACGATAAGTAAATTCATAGAAATCACCAACAAGACCAATAGTAAGATTTTTTGCATCAGAAATCATCAAACTTTGAGCCACTCTTAATGAATTATCCATCAAATGATCGGTATAATTTATGTATAATTTATGATTTTTAAAGGCGAAGTCCGCATTATAAACTTTCGTATTTATCTCATCCATTTGCAGATAAGGGAAAGAAATATTTTCGAGTTGGTTGAATGATACCCCATATTTGAAATCGGAAATGCTTCCTCTGTAAGAAGTTTTGAAACTCGTAAATGCAAAATTATCTTGATAACCATATAGATCTTTGAATGTTTTATCATTTGCATCAAAATATGGATTTCCTTTAGAAAATCTTAAAAGCAATGCCTGTTTATTGCCGCTCAAGCTCAAACCTGCATCGAAATTATGCTGAGAAATCATATCTGCCGTTCCAAAAAAGCCAATTTTATAATCTTTTGGAATATCTTTTCGGTGATATTCAATTTTTCCGTAAATCCCTGCACCTTTGGTGCTTCCGGATTTGCTGACTTCAACAGATGCCATTTCTAATGGGTTAATTCTCGATGCCGGAGCATCCATTCTGTTAGGGCAGGCATTATGATATTGCTCACCATCAATTGTAATTTTGATGTCGCCTCGCCTGAATCCTTCGCAATATACATCTTGAGTGAAATTTAATCCTCTTCTAATAATTGAAATGCCATTTTTATCAAACAAATCGCTACTATAATCAGTTCCAAAATAAAATGATTCAAATGG
>JANJUO010000469.1 GCA_024710535.1 bacterium | reverse complement strand
CTTCCAATATAAAATCGTCAGTTGTTACAACTGAGGAAAAATGAAAATTGTTGCTGAAGTTAATGGTTCTGTGATAATTTAAGTATTGAATTTTACATTAAATAAATTGAAAATATTAAAAAAGATAAGGAGATTTTTATGTTTAAAAGACCTGATTGGGACCAACTCTATTTTACAATGTGCTATCTTATTGGAATGAGAAGCAAAGATATGGCAACACATGTTGGCTCGGTGATTGTAGATGCAGATAATGTGCTTGTATCAACCGGATATAATTCATTGCCAAGAGGAATCGAAGCCGATTCGGATGATAAACGACTTTCGAGAGATGGTGGTGAAAAATATTTCTGGATTGAGCATGCTGAACGAAATGCAATTTATAATGCGGCAAGAAGAGGCACGCAACTCAAAGGATGCAAACTATACGTTCCTTGGACTCCATGTACAGATTGTGCCAGAGCGATAATTCAAACTGGTATTTCAGAAGTCATTATTCATCAGAATGGACAAGATTTTTATGATTTAAATACAAATGGCAAATGGGTTGATTCATACAAGAAAACCCAGACTATGTTTTTGGAATCAGGGGTAAAAGCACGATATGTAGAATGTAAAATCGTTGTTCCAGAAGTATTTATGAACGAAAAATTTCTGGATATTGCCATAAATTTAAATCAATCTTAAGCATAATTACTATAATAGTTAATGATTTTTTCTAATTTCGATAGGAAGCTAAAGCTTCTAATCAATGAGCTGGGTTCTTTGCGTTGCCTTAGTAGCAAAGCGTATCGAAGGCAACTACTTCTGTTCATTTCGATAGGAAGCTAAGGCTTCTACTCAAAGAGCTGGGTTCTTTGCGTTGACTGAGTAGCGAAGAGTATCGAAAGCAACTACTTCTGTTCAATTGGTTGTTGCAACTAATTAATTTTCTGTAACTGACTGAATTTATAAACGTTTCTAATGCAATAATACAATTAGTCCTCTTATATGCCAATCAGGAGAATTAACTGTATTTTCAAAAAAATAAAAAAATTTTAATAAATTAATAAAAAATAATATTATTTTATTGTATTGTAACATTTTTTTATTAATTTTGTTTAGTTGTTAAGTTTTTTGTTTATTTATTTGTTGTGTAATTGAAAAAAATTAAAACGATATTAAAATTAGATAAGAATAGTTCAGAAATTAGAAATTCTTTAATTTTGAGTAAGAATTTTTATTGTCATACAAGATTAATTTCAATTATCAGCAAATCGGTTTTTCAATCAAATTCAATTCTTGCATTTTTACAAAACTCACTACATCATACGGAGTCTGCCATGAAAAGTTCTAAACTTACCGGATTTGCTTTTTTTCTTTTTTTGATGGTTTTTATAGCATTCGAACAATCAAAAAGTGAAGATTATTCAATCACAATCAATAATAATCCGGCTCCGGGCTTACTTCAATTTAACGGATTCTCCTCTGATGCATTCCATTTGATAGATAATTATGGTACAAATTTAGCTCCAAATCAAGCAAATACAAAAAGTTCGAACTTCAAAAGACTACAAAATAATACCTGGATAACCTTGTCAAATAAGAAATATTATCTTTATGATGAATTTATTAATTTAAAAGATAGTATTCCAAACCCTACAAATCTTAACTTAGATTTCCATGATGTGATTTTGTTATCAAATGGTAATTATCTTTTGCTTTTGAATGAAGTGAAGATATTGGATTTGAGCAATAAAGTTGAAGGTGGTAAGACAAATGCAAAAGTTATTTTTAATGTATTGGTAGAGACAGACAGAACAGGAAACATTTATTGGAGATGGAATATAGAAGATCATATTGAAATTTCTGATGTAACTGATTATTATGATTTAAGTCAAAACAGCATAGATTTAACACACATAAATTCATTATTTGAAGATAGTGATGGAAATATTATAATTTCCATCAGGCATTTTGATGAAGTTGCCAAAATAAATAAAGCAAGTGGCAATTTTATGTGGCGAATGGGTGGCTCGAAATGCAAGAATAATCAATTTACATTCACAAATGATACGGTAAATGGTTTTGTTGGTTTTTCTCATCAACACACAGTTCAAAGATTATCAAATGGTAACATACTTATGTTTGATAACGGTAATCTTAAAGAATCTCCTTACTCAAGAGCGGTTGAATATAGCATAAATGAAAGTCAAAGAACTGCAACAAAAGTTTGGGAATATAAAGCAGTTCCCGATATTTTCCAATCATTGATGGGTAGCGTTCAAAGATTACCAAATGGCAATACATTGATTAATTGGACTTCAAATAAAATTCAGGAAATCAAGCCAGATAAATCAATTGCATTCGAAATGACTTTTTCTAACGCAATGATATATAGAGCCGGAAAATATGTTACTGTAATGAAACATGTTCAGAAAGACATTTCAAGCAATCAACTTTATGATTTTTCTACAATTGATTATTTGTCAGGTGTTCAAATTGATGTAGCAAGCAAAAGCAATTCCGGAAATGTTGATTTACAAATATTTGATTATAGTCCCAAAATAGCACAGTTTAGTGATTCCGGCTTTACAAAAATATATCCGTATAGATTTGTTTTAACCAGCGATAATATCAATACTTTAAGCGGTTCAATCTATGTTAATATTGGAAAATATTCAAAGATAGCAAATCCTGATAAAATTACTATTTATCATAGACCAAAAGAAGCAAGCGGTATTTTTCAACCATTAGCAACAAGTTATAATACATTTTCTAACGAACTTATTGCCTCATTTCCATCATTTGGTGAATTTGTAATTGCTTCGAATAAATTGGATACTCCGGTATTGATTGCTCCAATTAATAATCAAGTAGCTCCTCCAAATGGAAAACTTGAATGGAAATCAACAATTGGTGCAACAAAATATCAAATACAACTTGATAGTACAAAAGCATACAAAAAGCCAATTTTTGATTTGAATATTGTTGGAGAGAATTTTTTCAATTATTCAAATTTGAAAAAAATTGATTCTTGCTATTGGCGTGTTAGAGCAATAAATAACAAAGATACATCTGCTTGGTCAGATAATGGTAGATTTACAACTTTGCTAACAACACCAAAATTATTATCTCCACTTAGTGACTCCCTAAATTTACCGGTTAACCTTACATTTAATTGGCTTGCAGTTCAAGGTGCTACTTCTTATAATTTGATAATTGCAGAAGATATTAATTTTACTGTTAATCCAATTGCAAAAAATTCAAACAGTACTTCTATCAGTTTATCAAATTTTAAAAATTCTATGAAGTATTATTGGAAAATTCAAGCAGTTAGATCTACTGATTCGAGCAACTGGTCAAATATTTGGAATTTTGAAACAATTTTGCCAACTCCAAATTTGAAATATCCAGAACATCAAAAACAAAATTTGGAAGTAAATCCTATTTTATCATGGGATTATAAAATACCGGCAATCAATTTCAAAGTTGAAATTTCAAAAACAGCAAATTTCACTCAGATTATTATTGATACTACAATTTCTGATAAAATATTACAAATTCAAGAGTTAGAATCAAAATTCCAATATTATTGGCGTGTAAGAGCAATTGGAGAAAATAGATTAAGCAATTGGTCTTACAGTTGGACATTTATCACAGGAAATGGCTTCAATCTTGCTAAAACTACACATTTATCACCATTGAATAATTCTCATAATTATGTTGCCGGTAATATTAAATGGACAAAAGTAAGTAATGCAACAAAATATAGATTGCAAATTTTCAAAAATACAGACAAAGTAAATCCAATTGAAGATGTTACTTTAACTAAAAATGAATTTGCTTACAAAAACTTAAATTACAGTTCTTCATATTTATGGAGAGTAATGGCTTTAAGTACATATTCTGAAGGAAAATGGTCTGATTTTTGGGAATTTTTCACTCTTCCAAAATCCGATATTGTTAAGTTGGTTTCGCCTTTATATGATGAACTTCAAATACCTGTAAATTGCAAATTAGAATGGTTTGATGTTGCAGAAATAAGTGCTTTTGAATTGCAGGTTGCCGAAGATGAACAGTTTACAAATTTAATAATCAATTCTAATAATGTTAAAGTAAATTTTTATTATTTATCAAATCTCAAACTAAGCACCAAATATTTTTGGAGAGTGAGATTTATCGAAGGTAATACAGAAAGTAAGTGGAGCAACGTTTGGTTCTTTACAACTGAGACGAAAAACCGCTTAAATGCAGCCCAATTAGTTTACCCATCGGAATTGGATTCTGAAGTTGAAGCGGATTGTATCCTAAAATGGAGCAAAGTATCAGGTGCAACTACTTATCAGATTGCAATTGCTACTGATGCAGAATTTCATAATATGATTTACAAAATCAGCAATATAAAAGATACAACTTATTCTATGACGAATTTAGATCACAATCAAAGGTATTTTTGGAGAATTAGTGCAAATAATGAAGATTCGCAAAGTCCTTGGTCTGAATCGTTTAATTTCCTTACTGCATTAAAAACCCCGGATATTCTATACCCAACAAATAATATGCTTATCAAAGGTGAGAATATTACTCTTAGTTGGAATAAAACAGAGTTTGATGAATTTTTTAGAATTGAAATTGCAAAAAATATTGAGTTTACAGATGCCTTGTTAATTTTCGAAGATATTGCAACTGAAAAATTTGATATAAGTTTAGCAAAATCAAATAAGTATTATCTTAGAATCAAATCCTTTGGGGATAATAATCAAAGTTTGTGGAGCACTCCAATTTCATTCGAAATTTTAAGTGAAACTGATGTTGCAAACGATGATGACAATAAGTATTTCATTTATCCAAGTCCATCAAATGATTATATTTATATCAATGATTTGGAAAGTGGTAGCGAATATTCTATTTATGACATCAACGGCAAATTGATTATCACAAACATATATAATAATGTAATTGATTTAAAGAATTATACAAGTGGTCAATATTTCATTAAATTCAATGAAATTACAATGAAATTTGTAAAGGAATAAATTTGTTATTAAGTATTTGATTTACAAAAAATTAAATATATATCCTTGGAACTCTCCACTTTAATGCAGTAGTGATTTCATAAGGAATTGTGCCAATTTTTTCTGCTAATTCATAGCATTTGATTGACTCATTTCCTTGATTTCCGATAAAAATCACTTCATCACCAATATGTACATCATCATTTCCAACATCAACAAGGCATTGGTCCATACAAATTGTTCCAACTAAGCCATATCTTTTGCCATTTATCAAACATTCTGCCTTGTTGGACAAAGTTCTATGATAGCCATCCCCATATCCTAATGGCACAACAGCAATTTTTGATTGCTTTTCTGAAATAAAATTCAAACTATATCCAACATTATCTCCCGATTCAATTTTATTGATATTTATGACTTTTGATTTGAGTGTCAGAATTGGTTTCAAATTCAATTTACTTGCCAAATATTCATAATCCATATAGCCATAAAGCGAAATTCCTGCTCTAACCAAATTGAATTTTGATTCGGGCAAATTTGCAATAGCCCCACTATTTGCAGTATGTATATACTTGAAATGATAACCATTTTCATTTAATAAAGTAACTGTTTCGTTGAAAATTTCTAATTGATTCAATGCAAAAGATTTATCTTCAAGTTCAGAAGATGCAAAGTGAGTTAGAATACCAATCATATCAATACCTTCGAGAGATTTGCATTGCTCCATAAATTCGAGTGCATTTTTTGGGTCAATTCCATCGCGATTCATACCTGTATTGATGAAAAGATGCGTTTTCACTTTCATATTTCTCGAATGAGCCTCTTCAGATAATTTTCTAACAATATTAATATCTTCGACTGATGATTGGATATTATAAGCACAATAGAGTTCAGTATCATATTCAGTGCCGGGAATTGTAACAAAAATTTCTCCGTTATCGCCACTTTTTCTTAAGGCAACAGCTTCATCAGCAAAAGCAACCCCCAGAATTTTCACATTTTCTTTTCTCAAAAATGATGCAATTTGCACCAAGCCATGCCCATAAGCATCAGCTTTGATTATGCCCATAACTTCGGCATTATCTGAATTTTTTCTTAACATTGATAAATTATGTTTCAGATTATCTATACTTATTTCGGCAATTGTTGAGCGCATTTCTTTTTTTTAATTAAATTTGTAAAATAAAAAGTCGATAAAATATAAACAATAAATTAAATTATGAATTTTTTTATTCATACAAAAATAAGGGAATTCATAGAAATTTTTGTAATTTTAAATTGTTATTTTTTACAAAGAATCAAAATGTGTATGAAATATTATTTTTTATTGGTTTTATTGATTGTTGCTCTCTTTGCAAATTCATGCAAAACGGTTGATCCATGCCCACCAAATGAAGGAACAGGCAACGTTGGCTCAAATTTTAATTCGGAATTGGATGAATATTCTCCATTTTTTTTCCAGAATTCATTATATTTTACTGCTTTGCTAAAAGAAGCCAAACAGCCCGAGCAAACTTATCGTGCCGATTATAAAAATGGCAAATTCGAAAAGCCGATTCATGATAAAGAATTACCAATGGATTTTTTTGAAAAAAGCGGACTGCCCAAATTTTATTATAATAAAGAAAAAAAACGAACTGAAATGTATTTTACGGGTATGTCCAAAAGTAAAAAACAAAAAAACAGCGAAATACTATATTCGTTCAAAGTTAATAACAAATGGATAGAGCCATTACCTATTACGAGCATTAACTCAAAAGAATACGATTCTCATCCTGCAATTTCCCCTGATGGAAAAGTATTGATTTTTGCTTCAGATAGGGAAGGAGGAATTGGCGGTCTTGATTTATATATAAGCAAAAGAAACGAAGACGGTTCTTGGGCTTCTCCTGAAAATTTAGGAGCAGAAATTAATACTTCTGAAGATGAAAAATCTCCATTTATTGCCACAAATGGCGATTTGTATTTTTCTTCTAGAGGTTATCCCGGTCCGGGAAAATATGATTTAATTAAAGCGAAGAAAAATGATGACAAGTGGACAAATGCTCGAGCACTTGCTTTTCCGATAAATTCAGAATTTAATGAGGCAGGTCCGGCTATTTTTATGAACAAGATATTTTTTGATTCTGATAGACGCGGCGGATGTGGTGGCAAAGATTTATATTCATTTGAATTATGTGGTCCCGTTGTTCTGCAAGGCATTGTTGAATCTGAACTTAAGGGATTGCCTGTAACCGGAAAATTAAGATTATCAAATGAAGTGAATGAAGAATTACTGGTTTTGGATATAGATGAAAGTGGTAAATTCGATTTTCAGCTTGAAGGTGGCAAGCGTTTCAGAATTCAATATTTCAATTCATGCTATCCTGATTATATCCCTGAGCAAATATTTGATACAGAATGTAATGATTCCTCGGTTGTAAAGTATTTTGCAAAATTTATAATAACCGGAAAACCAAAAGAATTCGATTTCAGTGAATATAAAGTGCCATTCTTTGTTTCTGGTTATTATATGCCAAATACAAGCAATAATCTTGAATCTTTGAGATTGAAATTTGCTTATAATTTATTAGGTAATGATTCCACAACAAAATATATAGAAAATCCCGGCAATGAATATGATAATCATTTCGAAATTGTTGAAAATGCTTTGAATGATGCTTCTGAATTTATTGTCAATATTGTTGAAAATTTAGAAGATGAATGCAAAAAAAATGCAATGGGCAAACTTACCATAAAAATTACAGGCTTTGCTGACCCACGTCCTATTTCATCTATAGCTAAATTTCAAGACGAATCTATTGATGACGAGCAATTTGGTTTGTCAATAAAAAAAGGCAGTAGAATGGATAATAATTTGCTTTCTTTATTACGGGCATACTATACAGCCAAATATTTGCAGGAAAAAATTTCGTCTTTGGAGCAAATTGAGAATATAATTGACAAAATAAATTGGGTAATTGATGGCAAAGGAATTGATCCAAGCGATAAAGAAAACAATTTGAAACGCAGAGTAAATATATTGATTGGTGTAGAAGGAAAGGAATAATTTTGTGCGAACCAGACTCGATAAATCGATAATTTGGGTAAGAGTATTAAATAGGAAATTATACCATTCCACTGAATATTTTATCCAAAAAGTTAAAATGACAGAGCATTTTTTTCTGATTCTTTTGGCTGTGTTAATAGGAATTTTGTCCGGTTTTGGTGCCGTTATTGTTAAATTTATTATTGAAGAATTATCAATAATAATGTTTCCCGGCGAGGGCACTTTATTGAATAGAATTAGTAATTTGCCGTTTTGGTGGATTTTGCTTGTTCCAACAATTGGTGGTCTTGTAGTTGGAATTATTTCAAAATTTACAGCAAAAGAAGCCCAAGGACACGGCGTGCCGGAGGTAATTAATGCAATTATGCATCGTGGTGGAAAGATCAAACCGGTTGTTGCATTTGTTAAAGCATTGACTTCTTCCATTACAATGGGAACGGGTGGTTCGGTTGGTTACGAAGGTCCGATAGTTCAAATTGGAGCGAGTATTGGATCCACAGTAGGTCAATTTTTTCGTGTATCTTCAAAGAGATTAAAAGTACTTGCCGGATGTGGAGCTGCTGCAGGTTTGGCGGCGGCATTTAATGTGCCTGTTGCCGGAGCAATTTTTGCTTTGGAAATATTGCTGATGGATTTTGGAATTTCAAAAATTGCCCCGATCATCATTTCGTCAGTAATTGCAACAGTTATTTCTCATTATCTTGCCGGATCTTTTGTGGAATTTCAGATACCTTCTGAAGTAATGATAAATGGCTGGGAAATTACTTTATGGTTTGGATTGGGCATTCTGTGCGGTGTAGTTTCTTATATTTTCATAAAGCATCTATATTTTACTGAACATTTTTTTGATAAAAAAGTAAAAATTCCAAAAATAATAAAACCGGCAATAGGTGGATTGATTGTTGGTGTGATTGGAATTTTTGCACCAAGCGTTCTTGGAGTTGGAAATGATGCAATGAATTTATCAATCAATTCTCCAAGTGTTTGGTATATTATGCTTATGCTTGCGGGCTTGAAAATACTTAGCACTTCATTTACTCTGGGAAGTGGAGGCTCTGGTGGAGTATTTGCTCCATCGTTATTTATCGGAGCTATGCTGGGCGCATTTTATGGTAATGTAATACATAATATTTATCCTTTCGATACGGCTGCTCCCGGAATTTACGCTTTGATAGCAATGGGTGGAATGATTGCAGGAACTATTCGTGCCCCAATGACTGCGATAATTATTGTATTTGAAATGACCCAGCATTATAACCTGCTTATGCCATTAATGATAACCTCTATTATTAGTTTATTGGTGTCGAGTAAATTATCAAGAGAATCTATTTATACACTAAAATTGGTACAAAGCAATATTAAAATCAAGGGGCATACTCAAGATAATATTTTGAAATCAATTTTAATTGAAGATGTATATGACAAAGATTTTAATTATTTGAAAGAAAATACAAATTTTCAGGAGGTGGTTAAGTTTATTATTTCTCATAATATGCCGGAGGTTTCAGTTCACACTCTTGATGGCAGATACATGGGAGTGATAACTTTAGAAAGTATAAAAGATCTACTTTTTGAAAAAGATGATTTGAAAAATGTATTAATTGCCGGCGATATGGCAGATAAAAATTATCCGATAATTACTCTTTCGAGTGACTGTTTTTCTGTTTTGAATGAAATGAATAAGCGAAATTTTGATATTTTTCCTGTTTTTGATGAGCATGACAGCAAAAAGCAAATTGGCGTTGTTTGGCGAAAGGATATTGATGAAGCATTGCATAAAGAAATCGAAAGAGAAGAATTAACTTCCTCTTTTGCTGAAAAAATTTCACATCAAAATCTGCAAAAAGATGTTCAATTTGCCGAAGGGCATATAGTTACTGAAATCAATGTTCCTTCTTTATTTGTTGGGAAATCTATATTTAAATTGGATATTCGCAAGAAGTATGGGGTCGATATTTTATCAATAATCAAACCAAACGAAGATGGTGACGAAATCAAAGCAATACCAAATGCGGATTATATTTTTGAAGAATCGGATATTTTGGTAATTGCCGGTGAAATTGAAAAAGTAAATATCATAAGGGATTTGGATTGATGCGAAACTTTGCAATGATTATTCAATATGACGGTACCAATTATTCCGGATGGCAAATCCAGCCAAATTCAATTACTGTTCAACAGAAAATTGAAAAAGCACTATTTAAAATATTCAATCAAACTGTCAAAATTATAGGCTCTGGCAGAACCGATAGTGGTGTTCATGCAAATGGTCAGGTAGCAAATTTTAGGATTGACTCCGATATCAAATTAACATTAGATCAACTTCATAAAGCATTGAATCATAATTTGCCACAAGATATTCGAATAAATAAAGTTGTCGAGGTAGATTATGATTTTCATTCACGATTTTCTGCCAAATTTAGGGAGTATAAATATTATTTATCAACAAAACAGAATGTTTTTAATAGAAAATATGAATATTATTGCAAATATCCTATGAATATTGATTTGCTATTTGAATCTGCAAAAATTTTTCAAATAAGAGCAGATTTCACAACATATTCAAAGAAAAATCCTGATTTAATTAATCCTACTTGCAATATTATCAAGTGCGAATGGAACGAAATTCAAGATAATAGATACGAACTTACAATTGTTTCAAATCATTTTTTATATGGAATGGTTCGCTCGGTGGTTGGAGCAATGATTGAAATTTCAAGAAATCGCTTAAGTAGCCAAAAAG
This sequence comes from bacterium, assembly GCA_024710535.1. Lineage (GTDB taxonomy): Bacteria > Bacteroidota > Ignavibacteria > Kapaibacteriales > UBA2268 > JANJUO01. The sequence continues at coordinate 2,614 of JANJUO010000469.1, read as the reverse complement.
TTATTGAAAATATAGCAGAAAAGAATCGGGATCTAAATTCCAAATTGTCCGATTCAAAAGGTTTGTTTTTGCACAAGATATATTTCGGTGAAAAGTATCCACAATTTAATTGAAATTATCAATGCACCCTATTTATTAGTAGAGCCAAATTATCTTATTTGGATTTAATCCGGTATTGTATGATTTTTTTGGAGTGATTAAATTTTGAAAATCATAAACAAGAATTTCACCATTTATATGATGATTTTTTGCATTTGCAATCCAAAATTCACCATTTTTGTTAATTGAAAGAGCATACCAAATATCGCTTTTATTTGTGTTTTCAATTAGATTTTGAATTGTATAAGATTTATTTAATTCAATAAAACTGATACCTTTCCAGCCCTTACTTGCAATACCGGCACGAGTTTGATTTATAAAAAATAATGTATCCATTGTTTGAGAAAAATTCATTGCTCTCACATTTGTTATCCAACTTTTTTCAAGAGAAAAATTTGTTGCTGAAAACTGCAAAATACCTCCCACAGAATCCACCCGCGAGGGAAGATTATAATAAGCAATGTATATTTTATTATTTTTCGTATTATATTTTGCTTCGATGGTATTTGCACCCGTTTTGATTTTCTTAATTTCCTGAAATGTATTGATGTCAATTATCGAAATAGTTTCTGCGTCAGGATGCTTTGCATTAAAATCACCATAAGCAGAATTACAAACAATGAGATAATTCCCAACAATTTCCAATCCTTCGGGCTGTGGTCCAACTTTTATGTTATCTTTTATAATTGCGAAAGTTGTTGGATTGAATGCAGTTACTGAATTATCGTATAGATCGCTGACAAATGCAAGCGAATCGCTATAAATTGCAATTTTTCGTGGTGCACGAACACCTTTTAGCGTAATTCTATTTACAAAAATGCCCGTTTTTAGATTCAAAATTTCAATAGATTGCGAGCCAAGAACAGTTACAAAAGCCGTATCACCTTTCATAACAATGTCATTAGCTGTATCTCCAAGTTTCAATCCATTATTCAAATTTTCATAAAAATTATTATCTATGTTTGAATTAAGCAAGTCAATCTTAGTTAAAGAGGAATTATTATAGCCCATCAATCCTTCGCATAAAACATAAACTGCATTCTCCGAAACGCCACTTTTATCGGGCAGAATACTTGTTGGAGTTTCCACGCAGGCACTTAATAGCATAAAAAATATCAAAGCTAAAACTATTATTAATTTATTGATCATTTTTTTCTGAATTCATTCAAAATTTAAAAAACAAAATTACAAAAAGATTGCTATATATGGAAAGATTAATAAGTAAATCGAATACCATCTATCAAATCTTTCAAATTTTTCTTTGTCAATTCAAAAAATCTTAGTAATTTTGTATTCCTTTTTTAAGGTGATGTAGCCAAGTGGCCAGGCAGCGGTCTGCAAAACCGTCTACGGTGGTTCGAATCCACTCATCACCTCTTTTTTTTTACAAAAATTCAAAAATTATCAATATGGGTTCAACTTCTGATTTAAAAGTAGGAGCTGTCGTTAAGTATAATAACGAAAAATGTGTTGTTTTAGATTTTCAACATGTTCAAACAGGAAGAGGCGGCGCTTACTATCAAACAAAAATGCGAAATATCAAAACCGGCAGAATTGCAGAAAACCGCTACCGTTCCGGTGAAAACATAGATTTCATAACAGTTAGCCGCAGAGATTATCAATATTTATATAAAGAAGGAAATAATCTTTGTTTTATGGATATTAATACATACGACAAAATTTATTTTCCATTAGATACACTCGGTTAAGAAGTAAGATTTTTAAAAGAAAACGAAACTGTTAATCTGTCTTTTGACGGAGATGAAGTTCTTGCTGTTAATATTCCATTGCATGTTAATTTAAGAGTAATCCACACTGAGCCCGGTGTTCGTGGCGATACCGCAACAAATGTATTAAAACCTGCAACTTTAGAATCAGGTGCTACAATTAACGTTCCTCTTTTTGTAAACGAAGGTGATATTGTTCGCTTAGATACAAAAACAGGCGGTTATATCGAAAGAGTAAAAGAATAATTCTGGAGAAAATATGTTTAAAGTATTGGATATTGATAATAATTTTTTGAAAATTGAAGAAGAATTTTCCAACTTTGAAAATTCCAAAATTGTTATTCTTTCTGCTCCTTACGAGCATACCGTAAGTTATGGGAAAGGTGCTGGAAAAGGACCACAAGCAATAATAGATGCAAGTGCTTTTGTTGAATTTTATGATGACGAATTCGAGCAAGAAGTTTGCTTCGATCATGGAGTTGCAACTGTTGAACCATTAAATTTTGATGGTATTTATGATAAAGATGCTCTGGATTTAATTGAAAAAAATGTTTCAGAACTTCTTGATGCCGGCAAATTTGTTGTTACAACTGGTGGCGAACATACAATTTCAACTGCTCCAATTGCGGCTCACTTCAAAAAATATCCGAATATGAGTATTCTTCATTTTGATGCACATTCTGATTTGCGTTTGGAATACGAGGGAAATAAATATTCTCATGCTTCATTTATGGCAAGAGTGATCGAATTTTTTGAACCATCAAAAATCACACAAGTTGGAATCAGGG
>JANJUO010000464.1 GCA_024710535.1 bacterium | reverse complement strand
ATGCCATAGGATATTATAAGGAGAAAACAAATGAAAAAAGCAATTATTATTTTAGCACTGCTATTGGCTTGTTTAGTCAATATTTATGCAGAAAACCCATATAAGCAATTTGGCTCGGAGGGCGTGGAACTTCTTACAGAACAGGAAAGAAGTGGAGAGTATAAATTTGAAATTAAATCAACTCCAAGTGATTCTACGAGCAATTTTCTATATTTTAATGTAAAAGAAGGTACTGTCTCAGTTTTATCAATTAATAATGATACAGTAAAAATTACAGACTTTGATAGAATTCCAAATAAAATTGAAGAGGGGGATTAATTTTGAAAATTATTTTTGTTAACAGAGTATTATTATTTTGTATATTGTTATTGTGTTTGGTAAACTGTAGTAGGCAAAAAGATGTAAATGGGATAATAGTATCTGAACTATTAATCAATGTAACAGAAAACTATAACATAAATTACTGCGAGATATTACATGATGCGATAAATGGAAATAGTATCACAATCAAAAAATTAACATTAATTGAATTATATGATAGTATTGCTTATGACCATGGCTCTGTCCTAGTTGATTTGATATACATTATTGGAGAAGATAAATTCATAAATTCAATTATAACGATAAATCAAAAAGAAAAAAATCTTGTACGGGGATATCTTGACGCTGGTTTGGAATATGGAAACAATCCAAATTTGATAAACCAGTCGTTAGAAAGTGCTTTCCCAATTATTTATAAATTTCTAAATTAGAAATTAATGTTACAAACATTTAGTTTATTAAATAGCCCCGACTTCCGCTTCCGCTTCAATGGTATGTTTAGGGATGATGATGTGAGAGATAAATTACATTAACAATAGTTTTAATTATTAAATGTCAATATTTTATTTAAAATGGATTTAATATGAATGAAATAATATTTTATATCGAAGAAGATATTGAAGGTGGATTTACTGCGAAAGCAGTCAACTATTCAATATTTACTCAAGGTGATGATGTGGAATCGCTGAGAATCAATATAGCAGATGCTGTTAAATGTCATTTTGATGAAGATAAATTGCCAAAAGTTGCAAGACTACATTTTGTACATCAAGAAGTATTTGAATTGGTATGAAAATTCCACGTGACATTAATGGTAAAGAGTTGGCAAAAAATGTCAAGATTTATGGCTATGAAATTACTCGACAAAGCGGTAGCCACATAAGATTAACTACATTTTCCAATGGTGAGCATCATATAACTATACCTGCCCATAATCCAATAAAATTAGGCACATTAAACACTATTATAAATGATATTGCACAACATTTGAATAAAGATAAAAATGAAATATTAAATGAGTTATTTGATTAAATTGAATACCAAATTCTACAACAACCATACCAACTACCTTCGGCTTCAATGGTATGCTAAGGGATGATGACGTGAGGGAGTGTTCTTTCCCACTGAAAATTGACCAAGATTCCCATGAAAATTGACCAGCAAAATTACAAAAAAAAATTAGATATTCAATAAATTTTTCATACGAAAACTGTTACCATTAATAAAAAATGGATAGCAGTGGTGTAAAATTCTGTCAATAATAGCCGCCGCCACTCCATCATCACCAAAAATGTTTCCCCATTCATCAAATGGCTTGTTTGAAGTAATGATGATAGAATTTTTTTCATATCTCTTTGCGATAAGCTGGAAGAACAGAGACGCTATGCTTTTGTTTAATTCTAAATATCCTAATTCATCAATAATAAGCAAATCGATTCTCGAAAATCTATCGAGCACAGTTTTAAGATTTCCAATACTTTCATTTGCCGCCAGTAATTGAGCAATAGAATTTGCGGAATAGAATTCAACTCTTTTTCTTTGAATGCATGCTTTGATACCGAGAGCAATAGCAAGATGAGTTTTGCCTACTCCTGGTGGACCAAGGAGTATAATATTCTTCGCTTCATTCATAAAGTTCAAATTAGCGAGTTCTCTAATTAATTTATCGTCTAATTTGGGCTGATATGAGAAGTCAAATTCTTCAAGTCTTCGAATCATGGGGAATCCTGCTATTTGAATTCTTCTATTGATAGAGCGGTCAATTTTTGATAATACCTCAGTTTCCACCAATTTGAATAGATAATCTTGGTAACTGGATTTTGTTTTTGCCGCATTTTCTGATTCCTGAACATAAATCTCCTTAATTCTGTGCAGTGTCAGAGTTTTGAGATAAAAGTCCATTTGTTCTGCCGAATTCATTTTGAATCCTTTTAATTTGTTGATAATAAATGAATTAAAATTATTAGTAAGAATAAAATTATTAGTAAGAATAATAAAATATGTATTATTTATGATCAAATAATATTTCCTGTTAAATATATATATTATATACTTTTAAGTCTCTTTTTATATCTTTGCTTTCAATTGATTTTCTGATATCATCTTTGATTAATGATGTAGAAATCTTTTTTTCTTTGCCATAGTTTAGCAAATAATTCATTACTATTTTATGATTATAAACGTTGAATTTATTGCAGTAATCAAAAGATTTAATTAAGTCATCCTGCTCATATAATTTGGCATATTCCAATATTCTGGTCAAACTATAGGCTGAATTAATCTTTTTCTCATCCTTTAATATCGTTAAAAACCATTCAAAATCAGGGTATTGATTAAGAAATTCTTCAGAAAGCCTTTGCCAATTACCCTTTTCGGATCGATAATTTTTATAATGTTCCTGATTGATAATGACTTGCTTTTTTTGCAATGAAATATCATGCTGTGCAATCTCTACATTTTTGTTTGAATAAATTAGAAGTTTATTGCCTTGGCTGACTTTAAGCCAAACCTCTTGTCGAACAAAAATATGCGGTACGCTATAACGATTGCCATTAAATGAAATCAAGCAATCTGAACTTACTTTACGCAATTCATTTTTGGTATGAGAGAATTTGCTTGCCGGTAAATTTCCTAATTTAGCTGATTCTTCGTCAAATAGAAACTTAGGAGTTTTATTTGTGGTATGATGAACCATATTGTTGACATCATTTTGGAAGCATTTTAATCTTCTATGAAAATCCTCAAAAGATTCAAATTCATTTCCTTTGATAAATTGTTCCTCCAAAAATGCAAATGGTCTTTCCACCTTGCCTTTCGACCAAGGGTGCTTGACAAGTGAACGGGTCGGTTTAATGTTATAATGACCGCAGAATTGAAGGTATTGCTTATTCCAATAGGTATCGCTATTTGGATGTGAAATTACAAAACAAGATGCATTATCAGTTTGAATACGCATTGTAACACCACCTGTTTCAATAATCGATGATTCAATTGCTTCAAGAACACTAACTTCTGATTGAGATAAAGAGCATTCAAGAATACGATACCGACTATATCCAAGAATATAGCAAAAGACGTAAACTCTTGTTTTGATACCGTTTATTGTAATATCATAAGGACTCCAATCGAATTGGGACTGTTCTGCCGGAGCGGTTTCATAAGGTTTGAAAGCTCGCTTTGGAGTAAGTTTAATTTTAGAAACATAGCGATAGAATGCACTTTTGCTTGATTTATAACCTTTTGATTTAATGTCTCGAAGAATACGACTTTTTGATAAACCCTTTACAAGCAAACTCTCTTCGATGAAATCCTTGAATTTAATTATTTCAGGGTTTTCTTTATTTTCACGATTATAAATAGGACCTTTTTCATTTTCTAAAGCCTTTTTAACTGTATTATGACTTATATTTAGTAAACGACCGATTTTACGATTGCTAATCGAAGGATTAGCTCGTTTTAGGTTTTTGATTGTTAACCAATCTTCCATACTGATCACCTTTAGTACTCCGATAATTGTTTTCAATACTTATCATTACAATTATCGATTATGTTGCTTTTTTATGGTCAATTTTCAGCGGGAAATCTGGTCAATTTTGGGTGGGAAAGAATAAGGGAGAAAGATGCTCCTATTTCTGCGGAGGAAGGAAGAGGGAATAGCTATGACTTCGGGGCGAGGGTTAATTGCATAATAGTTCGGCGATTTTCACAAAATTTTTTATTAGATAAATCGTGTATATATTCGGTTAAAAAAATACAGGAAATTAAAATGAATTCAGAAGTTGAAAACGAAAAAGTAACTTACGATGAAGTAATGCAACTGATAAAAGCTATTAGTCAAAGTCAGCGTGAGTTA
>JANJUO010000453.1 GCA_024710535.1 bacterium | reverse complement strand
ATAGATATGAAGTTGCTCTGCAGTCAAGTATTAACAAACTCAAAAAGCATCTTCGCCCTTATGATGTGATTGGTCAAATTAGCGAAACAGTCATCGGTGTATTATTGATTGGACGTGATGCAAATAATGCGAGATTTGCTTTTGAAACATTTAGAAATGAAGTTGCAAATTCAGTTATAAAATTAGATAATGTGAAATTGAATATCACTGTCAGCATTGGAATTTACTCGCCAAATAAAAAAGATAAGTTCGAAAATATGGTGGAAAATACTGAATTGGCATTGAATCAATCTATAGCAAAAGCAAATTGCATTACAATTTTTGCGTAACAGTCTGGTGAAAAAATCGAATTTATCTTATATGAAAATCAGAATAAGTTAATACAGATGTGCGAAAATTTGCCTGCTTTAAAAAAGATGAGAACGTTTGCGCTACTAAGTTATTGATTTAAATAAGTAGTATGAACGTTCTCATCTTTTTAATCGCCAAATCAAAGAATAAATTTCCAAATAAGCAATTATACCTCGGCTTTGTAGTTGCATTATTTCTTATCGAAATATTTCTTTTTGAAAAATAATGAAACATTAACCAAAGCAATCAATACAGGAACCTCAACCAATGGTCCAATTACTGCCGCAAATGCTTCACCTGAGTTTATTCCAAAAACAGCAATCGCAACAGCTATTGCAAGCTCGAAATTATTGCTTGCCGCAGTAAAAGAGAGTGTAACAGTTTTTTCATAATTTGCACCCATTTTCTTGCTCATAAAGAATGAAAAAAGGAACATAAGAACAAAATATATTAGCAATGGAATAGCAATTCTAACCACATCAAGCGGTATTTTTACAATAAATTCGCCTTTCAAGGAGAACATTACCATAATTGTAAAGAGCAATGAAATCAATGTAATAGGGCTAATTTTTGGTATAAAAACAGTATGATACCATTCTTTGCTTTTTAATTTTATCAATGTAATTCTTGTGATTATACCAGCAATAAACGGTATTCCCAAATAAATAAATACACTTTCGGCAATTTGCCCCATTGATACATCAACAACAACACTTTCCATTCCGAAAACTGAGGGAAGAATTGTGATGAAGAAATAGGCATAGACCGAAAAGAAAATCACTTGGAAAATCGAATTAAATGCAACCAAGCCGGCGGCATATTCAGTATCGCCTTTTGCGAGTTCGTTCCAAACAATCACCATCGCAATACATCTTGCAAGACCAATCAAAATAAGACCATTCATATAAGCAGGATAATCTTGTAGAAAAATTATCGCAAGAAAAAACATCAGAACCGGTCCAATAATCCAGTTCTGAACCAATGATAATGCAAGTATTTTATAATTTTTGAATACATCGCCCAGTTCTTCGTATCGAACTTTTGCAAGAGGCGGATACATCATCAAAATCAAGCCAATTGCAATTGGAATATTAGTTGTTCCTGAATTGAACATATTCCAAAAGCCAACAATCTCCGGCATCAAATATCCTGAAAATACTCCTATAAACATTGCAAGGAATATCCAAAGAGTAAGATATCTATCGAGAAAACTCAATTTTTTTGTTAATTTTTCCATAACTAATTTTTGTTTGATTTAACGGTAACACTAATTATTTCTGTACCTGAATTTTTGAAATTTTTCAATTCTTCTTCTGTTATATAATCGAGCATAATTTCATCGGGAATTGAAATTATTTTTTGCTTTGGAATTTCGGTATTTGTAAATCCTGCTTCTTCGATTATTTTCAGATATTTATCTTTTTGAATTGCACCTGAAACACAGCCGGTGTACATTGCGGCAGCGGTATGTAATTTTTCAGGAAGTTCTCCATTTATCACAATATCAGAAATGCAAAAATGCCCACCAAATTTCAAAACACGAAAAATTTCACTAAATGCTTTCACTTTATCCGGCACCAAATTCAATACGCAATTACTAATCACAACATCAACTGTCTCGTCATTAATAGGTAAATCTTCAATATCACCTTTGCGGAATTCCACATTATTAAAGCCAAGTTTATCGCAATTTAATCTTGCTTTATAAATCATTTGATCTGTGAAATCCACTCCAATTACTTTCCCTGAATTTCCAACGATTTTTCGGGCAACAAACACATCATTACCGGCACCTGAGCCCAAATCTAATACTGTATTGCCTGCTTCGATTCCGGCATATTCTGTTGGCAAACCACATCCCAAACCCAGATCGGCATCTGCTACATAGCCATCAAGTTGTGTATAATCATCGCTCATAATTGTATAATCCATTGCTGTTTCGTTACCCGTTCCACAGCAACTTGGTCCGCAACATTGATTCAATAAAGCAATTTCACCATATTTTTGCTTTACAACATTTTTAATCTCAAGATTTTCCATTTTTATTCTCAATTAATATTTTTAAAAAATTCTGTAAAATCGCGTCTAATTTCATCTCGGACACGTCTATAAACTAATAATTGCTCTTCTTCTGTTCCAACAGCATCAACGGGGTCATCAAAACCAATATGAACTCTATTTTTAACTGTTCCTACAAACGCAGGACACGATTCATTGGCGCCACCGCAAACAGTAATTACATAATCAAATTCATCATTCAAATATTTTTCAACATTTTCAGGAGTATGCAAACTAATGTCGATGCCTATCTCATCCATTACTATTACAGCTTTTGGATTTACAACATCTGCTGGCTTGGTTCCAGCAGAAAAAATTTCAAATTCTGGCTTGAAATTTCGGAGAAATCCTTCAGCCATTTGACTACGACAAGAATTACCCGTACATAAAATTAATACTTTCATAAAATAATTCCAAAAAATAAATAAAACATTTTCTAATCTATCGAAATATCAAATACAACATAATTCATCTTTACAGGCAATATTCAACTTGCCTTTATCGGATAATATTTGATTATCATCATTTAAATATAATGGTAATAAGAGCATTAATTGCTTGATTGCCAAATCATTAGTATTAGTATTCAAACGATAATAAACCCATTTCCCTGATTTTTCATCTACTAAAAATCCTGATTCTTTCAGTATAGACAAGTGTTTTGAGACTGTTGAGGCACTTAAATTCAGGATTTCCTGTATTTCGCAAACGCATAGAGTTTTGTTTACCAACATTTGAACTATCCGAACACGATTTGGGTCAGATAATGCTTTGAATATTTTAACAATATTATCCATAAAATTCCAAAAAAAATACAATCACTTCGTTAAATAACGAAATGATGTTTTTTTTATTTTTTTATATGAAAATTTTTTTCTAAATTTTTCTTGATAGTCATTTCGAAGCCACAGGCGGGAAATCCAGAAACATTGTTCCGTCAGTTGTTGCAACTGACGAGTAGCAATTTTAGGGTTTTTAACAAAATTATGTATTATAAATTAGTTTTAAAATATACCCCAACTTACTTTGATTTCATTTCCTTCAATATAGATTTTTTTTGCAAGAGCTTTTTTCATTCCTTCAAGTTGGACGGTTTCTACTTCAAGATTTGAAAAAAATGTATCTTTGAGCACGTTTATTGCATCAGTAAGTGGCAATGTGCAATTTATATCTTCCGCTCTTGCTTCGGTCATAAATACTTTACCTTCTTTTAATACTGGTTTGGCAGAAAGTTTGAAGGCTTTGCAATCGAAATCCTTAATTTTATTTTCAACTTTGGCTTCGAATACAAAAATCAAACGCTGTTCTTTTTCATCAAAGTTTATTGATTTCAATGATTTGGTGATCAATGTTGCTACTTTCAAATCAATTTTCTTTGGTAAATTTCTATTTGTGCCGCTAATAACATCTTTTGCCGTATAAGTAACAGTACATCCGGCAAGTAATACCAAAGTTATAATTCCAATAATGATTTTCATTTTTAATTTCCGAAAAATTTGAATAATAAATCAGTTAGTGCAGGTATTGACAAAATTCCACAACCCTTATCAACAACTGTATTTCGCAACTTATCCCAAAATCCGTTATTCTTAATTTTCACCTCAAGGTCTTTAAAAACAATTTTTTTTCCACTTTCAGATTCCATCGTAAGATTCATTCTCATCGAAAAAATATCATTTTTCGATCTGAACATTGCATTCATTTGTTCACAGAAATTGAGATAACTAATCTCGTCGCTTTTCAAATTCACTTCAATATATTCCCAATCAGGATTAAGAGAAATGGTTTTATCGAATTTGAAAGTACCATTAAGTTGTTGATAATGCGGAATTTTTAGGGAATAATCAATATTTTTGATTTTTATTGATTCATTACTTTTTAAATA
>JANJUO010000450.1 GCA_024710535.1 bacterium | reverse complement strand
ACACATTACTGCTCGTCAGTTGTAACAACTGACGAAACAGAATTTATGGATATCTCGCTTTGCTCGATATGACGAATTTCTACTTCAATGTCATTCCGAGGCGACCCTGAAAACTTCGGTTTCAGGAGTAATGGACAAAATTAATGCTATTTTAGGGATCATCTCTCCTAATGGACAAAATTAATGCTAAAAATTTTTAGGCTATTTTGCATATAGAAAAATAAGTAATAATTTTGTAAAATCTGATGAAGCGGAAGCAGGCAATGCTGGAGAGCAACCTGCCAGGAATAATCAGCGTTTGACAAAAAATGTCAAAATCGAAGGAACTTCTAAACAAAGTTCCTTTGATATTTTTTTCAAACTCATGCCTCCAAAAACTCATTTATAAATTTTTTCTTCCTTATAATTGACAAACCATTATGAACCCGAAGTTTGCTTTTTAAATCGGCAAACTGCCCATCTATCGCATTTGTCGTATTCGGAATGTTAAGAGCCGGATAATCTTTATAAACAAATAGCCATGGAAGATTTCTTTGCAAACTAAAATAGGCACTTCTCAATTTTTTATGTTTGTAAAAACTTTTTCCAGTCGAAATATCTGTGCTACGCTCATCAAGAAATTCTTTCCACTTTATATACCATTCATTCAATAATGCAGTAAATTCTTGACGGTCTAAATCCTTTAATTTCAAGCATAATTGCCTTAATTCTTGAGATGCTATTAGTTTTGGATTTCTAGTTAAATACCTCGTTATTATGGCAACCTGATGAAACTGACACATTTGAATTGGTATATCTTTAAATAAAGTTAATAGACCTTTGCGACCATCGCAAACTATTGCTTTAACTATATAACCCCGCTTTCGAAGTTCCTGAATACCTTTAAAATAAAGGTCATTTGTCTCATATTTCACAAATTCCTTGTACAAATTTTGACCTGTATAAGACTCTTTGAAAAGCATTACACCCATGGTGCGGCCAAAGTAGGTAGTATCCATCAAGACCACTACCTCGCCAACTTGCTTCTGTTTTTCAACTACTTTTACTTTGTCTAAATATCTTTTGATGGTTTTGCTGGAGCAATTGTATCTTTGGGATAATTGCTCATAAGTCTGTTTGCCATTGACATAATCATCCCACAATTTATTCTTATCAATTCTGACAATTGATAGAAATTGTTTGCCGCATTTATGGCATTTATAACGCTGATTTTTACCTACAAATCCATTCTTTTTAGTGATTTTTGAACCACAATAAAAACACAATTTTTATTCATATATTTTCAAATAATGCAAATCTAATAAAATTATTGATTTACTGCGATATCAGCATTAATTTTGTCCTTTACGCCTAATTTTTAATTTGGATCTAATTTCAAGTAAAATTATTCAGGGTTATTTGAATAGTTCCAAATTCTTCTTTCATTATATCCGGCTTTTGCAAAATTTAATAAAAAAGTCGTAATTTCGTGCAAGGCGTGAAATCCAGATTTGTTTTATCTATGGATTTATATAAACTAAACAAAAAACCCCTCAAAATCGAGGGGTTTTTCAAGTATAATGAGATTATGATTTATTCCAATCCAGCTTTCTTGAAAATGTAATCAACACTTTCGAAAATTTTCTCATAACTGAATAGTGATTTGATTTCTTCAGCTGAAATATGAGTGAGTAATTCACTATCTTCTAATAATGATTGCTCGAATGGAATTTTTTCGTCCCAAGTGCGCATTGCATTTCGTTGAACCATCACATAAGCCGCTTGACGCTGCATTCCTTTTTTGGCAAGAGCAAGCAATATCTTTTGAGAATGTGTTAATCCAAAAGTAAGATTCAGATTTTCTATCATTCTTTCAGGATAAACCACGAGATTATCAATTAGTTTAATAGCACGATTTAAAGCATAATTCAATGCAATTGTGGAATCAGGAAAAATTACTCTTTCTACAGAACTATGTGAAATATCTCTTTCATGCCAAAGTGCATTATTTTCGAAAGCCGCAACTGCATTTGCACGCAAAATTCTTGCTTGACCTGTGATATTTTCTGATGCAATTGGATTGCGTTTGTGTGGCATTGCAGAACTGCCTTTTTGTCCTTTGGAGAAAAATTCTTCTGCTTCACGAACCTCGGTTCTTTGCAAATGGCGTATTTCAATTCCGATTTTTTCAAGCATTGAGCCAATTATTGCCATTACAGAATGTAGATATGCGTGATTATCTCTCTGAATAACTTGTGTGGAAACATTTGCGGCTTTTAATCCTAATTTTTCGCAAACATATTCTTCAACTTTTGGAGATAAATGCTCATAAGTGCCAACAGCACCGGAAATCATACCAACCGCACAATCATCAAGAGCGGCATTCAATCTTTTAATATTTCGCATACATTCATCATACCAAAGAGCAAATTTCAATCCAAATGTAGTTGTTTCAGCATGAATACCATGGCTTCTACCAACACAAACTGTGTATTTATGCTCCAATGCTCGTTTTTTGAGAGCATTAGCAAGTTTTTCTAAATCATTGAGTAAAATCTCCCCTGCTTGTTTGATTTGCACTGCAAGGCAAGTATCCAGTACATCGCTTGAGGTCATTCCCAAATGTATCCATCTGGCAGGTTCGCCGACATATTCTTCAACATTGGTAAGAAATGCAATTACATCGTGCTTTGTGGTTTCTTCGATTTCAAGAATTTTCTTTACATCAAAACCTGCTTTTTCTCTGATTATTTTTACATCTTCCTGAGGAATCAAGCCAAGATTTGCTTGTGCTTCACACGCAAGAATTTCAATTTCAAGCCAAATTGCGTATTTATTTTCTTCGCTCCAAATTTTGCCCATTTCAGGCAAAGTATAACGCTCAACCATTTTTTATCTCAATTAATTTTAAACTACTGAATTTCTGCCGATGCAATGATATTCAAATCCAACTGATTGCATTTCTTCGTGCGTGTATAAATTTCTACCATCAAAGATCAAATTATTTTTCATAAGATTTTTCATTTTATTGAAATCAGGATTTCTGAAAGTTGTCCATTCTGTTGCAATAACAAGCAGATCAACACCATCAACACAATCATACATATTTTTGGCATAATTGATTGAATTGCCAAATTTTTGTCTTGTATTGAATTCTGCTTCAGGATCGAATGCAGTTACAGACGCACCATCTTCCAAGAATCTTTCAATCAAGGTAAATGCCGGAGCTTCTCTTGTATCATCAGTATTTGGCTTGAATGCCAAGCCCCAAAGCCCGATTTTTTTGCCTTTTAAATCATTTCCGAATCTATTTGCAATTCTATCGTAAAATCTGTTTGTTTGCTTTGCATTTATTGACCATGCGGCTTTTACGATGTCAAGCGAAACATCTTCTTGGTCGGCAGAATAAATCAATGCACGTACATCTTTTGGGAAGCAGGAGCCGCCATAACCAACACCTGCAAATAGAAAACGCTTGCCAATTCTGGAATCCGAGCCAATTCCCATTCTTATATTTTCAATATCGGCACCTACTTTTTCGCAATATGCAGACAGATCATTCATAAATGAAATTTTTGTGGCAAGAAAAGCATTTGCGGCATATTTGGTAATTTCTGCACTTTTTTCATCCATAAAAAATATTGGATTTCCGCTACGTACAAATGGCTTATATAAATCTTGAAGAATTTCCTTGGCATAAGGACTGCTTGTTCCAATCACTACTCTTTCGGGCTTCATTGCGTCTTCTACAGCAAATCCTTCGCGCAAAAATTCTGGATTGCTCACCACTGTAACATTATGATTTTCGAGAATATTATCAAAAATTGCTTTTACTTTGTCCACTGTTCCAACAGGTACTGTAGATTTATTGATCACAATTTTATTCTCATTATATCCGTGTTCCTTAATCAAATTTGCAATATCACCTGCAACTCGCTTTACGTGATTCAAATCTGCAGATCCATCTTCATTTGGCGGAGTTGGAAGGCAAAGGAAAATTATCGAAGCGAATTCGACTGCTTTTTTTAAATCAGAAGTGAAATGCAATCTTTCTTCTTTAATATTTTGCTTCAGCAAATGCTCCAAACCCGGTTCATATATTGGAGAAATTCCTTGTTGCATTTTGTTGATTTTTTCTTGGTCAATATCAACGCATAAAACATCGTTACCTGTTGCCGCAAAGCAAGTTCCGGAAACCAATCCAACATAACCCGTTCCGATAACCGCAATTTTGTAAGACATAAACCACCTGATAATTAATTAAAAAAAGTTGAAATTAGTATTTTCAACTTTAATTTCCATTCAAAATAAATAAAATTATTGAAATTCAATAATACCAAATTAAATGACTGATTTTCAGCTCTTTTATTTTTTATCGTTACAAAATTATCAAAATAAATTTCTCAAAATCACTAATTCACAATTTTTATTCATAATCAAATTCAGAGCCAAATAATGTTGGCAATTTGAATGTATGATTTCCAAATGCTGAAAAAAGTTGTCTGCTTGAGAATATGATGCCGCCAAATTTGTTTTCATTCATATTATAAGCAAAATCGATTCTTAAAGTATGATCAGGATTTGCCGATTTTGTGAAATGAATACGAATGCCTGCACCAACAGAATTATAAACTTGTGCTTTATTTAATTTCATATCCTGATTCCAAACCGTTCCCACATCATAGAATGCAACTCCAGATAAATCAAACATCCATAATCGCCATTCAGGAAAAAAACGAAATTCCATATTTGCAATAATTCTATTTTCGCCTGCAAGTTTATTCGCAGAAAAGCCTCGAAGCCCTGTTTCATTATCCATAATTAATTGGCGCAAAGCATACCAATTCCAAACAGTTTGTTGGCGAACTCTTGTAGCAAAAATTAAATCTTTGCTGATTTTATAAAAGCCTAGTCCGAAAAATTCTTGATAAGTAAATACTCCATTACTTTGCACAAATCCGGATGCGCCGGTTAATTGACCAAATAAATAGAGATTGTTTTTGTAATAAGATCGCTCACCTTGTCCAGAAATATAATAGAATCCACCGCTTTTTTTCAAATCAAAAACTCTGCCGATTGTTGCAGAGCCATATCCGCCAATTGCCATATCTTCATCTGAATACGAATTCAATTTGTTGACTGTATAATAGTTTTGCGATACAGATGAAAATTGTATCAATAATTGCATTGTATTATCAAATGCCTGACGATAATCGAGTAATTCGCGATTGATTTCATTTGCTCCAAGAAGAAAAGTTGCATAAACTTTATCTTTTCGTGACCAACCTCGTGAAAAATATGCTTTCCCATTGCGTTCCAAAAATGGCATTAATCCGAGAGAATCTCTACGAATATATAGAAAATTCTCGCCAAAAGAATTAGAGAAATCCAAGCCGTAAGACCATTTGGAGTCAAGTGTTCTAAATGGTTGAAATAGCGAAAGAGTTTGATCTGTACGAAATTTATTTGCCGTAATCAAAGCATTAAAACTCAATTCAGATCTGAATATGCGGCGTTGGCTTAGTTGGAATTTGCCTTGCATACCAATTTCATTTTCAGTTCGATAAAGTGCCTCGCCCATCAGTTTGGTGCCGGTGCCAAAGAGATTAAATTCTTCAAGTCTCGCACCATAATTACTTGTTCCGCCACCTGTTCCAAAGAGTATTGACGGATAGAGCGACCATCGATCTTTTGTAACAATATGAACATTATATGTGTCATCATGCACGGAGTCAATAAATAATCGCACAAAAGTGAATAATTCGGTTGCACGCAAATTTCTTTCTGTTTCCAATAAATATTCTTCATCAATTACTTCGTCTTCTTCGAAAAGTAATTCATCATAAATTATATAATTATTGGTTTGCCAATGCAAATTATTTAAAAAAGGAGAGGCAAAAAACCAGTCTGGATCTTCCTTCTCAAACACTTTTTTTTGCTCGATGAAGACTTCACCAACTCTGATTTCCTCCGAAATTGCCAAATTTACAAATATTATTAAAATTAAAATATATTTCATTAATTAATTAAAACCTTGTTTCGTTTCAGAAAAGCATAGCCATTTTTGATACTCAAAATTTGAATATCTTTACC
>JANJUO010000416.1 GCA_024710535.1 bacterium | reverse complement strand
ATATTATCTTCAATAAATGTGCAGGATCTGTTTAATTTGGTTACATCCAATAATATTTTGGCATTCAAAAAATTACCCGGAATTGGAACCAAAACTGCCGAAAGACTTATTTTGGAACTCAAAGATAAAATTTACAATTTGGATATTAAAGATAGCACTGATACGTCTTACAACAAGAGTGTGATTGTTAATGAATCGGTTTCCGCTCTCATCAACATCGGATACTCTAAAGCAATTGCCGAAAAAGCAATTAAACTTGTATTTACGGATGAAAAAGCAAATGATTTGCCAATTGAAAAAGTGATAAAAGAAGCGTTGCGATTAATTTATAATGGAAGTGTTTGATGATACTTGTTATACCTTCTCTTGATTTAAGAAATGGCGAATGTTGTCAATGTATAAAAGGCAATGAAGGAACTCAGGATTATTACAATAATTTATCCAAAAACCCTGAATATTTGCTTATGCTCTGGCGAAAAGAGAATTCCAAATCATTGCATATCACTGATTTGGATTCGTTCGAAGATGAAAATAATTTTGTAAATGCAAATTCTGTTTTGTATTTATCTCAAATGATAGATATTCCTATTCAATTATATTCTAATTTTAATGCAACTGATGAATGCGATATGTTTCTTAGCAATGGCGTTTATCGTGTTATTGTTGATTCTCTATTTGAATCAGAACCAAAGCAAATTCAAGATTTAATTATCAAACATACTCCTTCGAGAGTGGTTTTTATGGCTTCTTCAAAAAATGGAGTTGTTGAAATTCCCGGGAAAGGCAGAATTTATTCCGAAGAAGATTTTTTTGAATTTACAAGGAGTTTGGGCGCCAACAGAATTGTATATGATTGTTTGGATGAAAATACAATTTTATCTCAAAAATTAGAAGATCTATCTGAATTATCAAAAAAATACAATGTTAGAGTTACTCTCAAAAACAGCATATATGATTCAAAACAATTGCTAAATCTAACTAATTATGAGCGAAAGGGAATCGACTCTGTAATTTTGGGCAAAGCACTTTATGATAATAATTTCCCTTGCCAAAAAATTTGGCGGGAAGTGGAAGCAGATTTGGATTGCTGTAGTTTGTAATTGAGATTTTGTAAGGAAATTGCCGGAATTTTTTCTTTCAATAAATATGTTTTATCATATACCTAAGAGCATTTTTCTTGGCTCATAAAATAAAATCGCACTCCTAATTGTGCAATTATAATTAAAATTTATCATTGTGTTGTGCGTTTTTAACAATTAGAATAGAATAGTATAGAATTTGGCTATTTAAATGTAATTCCGTTATGGACTTTTGGCTTGAATTATTGAGTTTTCAATTAAAATTTCTATTTAATCAGAAAAACGATTAATTGGATAATAGCCTTGTTGAGTATTTAATTATCCAGTTTATGCAAATGTTTAATGGAAATTTGCAATTCTTATTCTCAAATAAAATAATAATGGTTTGATTCGTATTGATTATTTTGTCTTGCCAAAAAATTTGGCGAGATTTGGATGTAGATTTGGATTGCTGTGGTTTGATGTTGAAATAAGTTATGCAAATATATAATTTTACATATAAAACTCATTTGAGTAAATTAATATATTTGCTTTTGCTAATTACAACTCAAATTGCATTTAGCCAAACACTGAAAATTCTCGATTTTAATACTATTAATTATCCTATTGTCAAATCAAAATTAATCTATCTTGACAATAAAAATCAACAAGTTAAGTTGGATTACAATTTGTTTTTGAGCGAAAATGCCAAGCAAGTTGATAATTTAAAAATCAGTAAAAGCAACTCAATAGCTGAAAATTACTCGCTTCTTATATCAACCGATATTTCCGAATCATTTAATGGAAGCAGTAATCTGATTTTGAAATCTTTGCTCTCTGAATTAATCATTACAACCGACACAAGTTTTGGAGAAGTGGCGCTACAATGCTTCAATAATTTTAATTATCTGCTGAGCGGCTATACTAAAAATACCGGAAAATTGAGTCTTGCTTTGAATCAAATCAAGCCCTTTGGCACTACCGATTTTGATAATGCCTTTCTGAATTTGGATTTTCCTGCAAAAGAAATTACCAAAAGTGCCAAATATCGCAAAATCATTTTATTGATAAACGATGGAACGGCTCCTATTTCGGAAAATGAAGTGCGAAAATTGCTAACTGATAATAATATTCAACTATTTGTGGCTACCATAAATACTAAAACACCGCAAATTTTGAAATCTCTTGCCGATGAAACAAATGGATTTAGTTTCGATTATATTAATTCTGAAGAATCAGCAAAAACAATTGCCCGAATTTTCAATTTTCTTTTCTCAAAGCAAGAAGCAGATGAGTTAGAATGGACCTCAAATGAATGCGAATTATCCAAGAAAATCTTCTGCAACATTATTGGGAGCGGAATTTCTGATATTTCAAATTATTCAATTACTGAAAATCAAATTCCATTTTTATCTATAACACCTAAGAATTTCGATTTTGGTTTAGTTCCTTCGGGCGGACAGAAAGACCAAAAATTCAAACTTAAAGCAGTTAAAAAAGATTTTTTGATTGCAGATTATTTCGACAGCAATACATTCAAATTATTGAATTTAGATAAAAATTATTTACTCAAAAAAGGTGAGGAAATTGAAATTACTGTTCGATTTCAGCCCTTGGATACATTTTATATAAGTTCGCAAATAAAATTTGAAGCCAATTCTTGTTTGGAAAATTTGTTATATGTTTCCGGTGGCTCTCCACTTTCCAATCCCAAAACCCCCACACTTAAAGTAGTATCTCCAAATGGTGGAGAGAAATTTAATTCCGAGGGATCTGCCAAAATAAAAT
>JANJUO010000369.1 GCA_024710535.1 bacterium | reverse complement strand
TCCATCTATTTCCCCTCCACAATCGCAATCTCTTCCTTGTTCAAAATAACTAATTTGTATTTGTTTAATTTAGTTTCGTCTTTTTTTGTTTTTGGGGCAGAAAATTTTCACCTGTAACTACATTTTTCCCCGTTTTACTTTCTAATTCTATTCTTGCATTTTTTGCAACTGTTCCACCTTTTTTACTTGCCTTTGCATTTTCTTGAAGACCTTTTGCTTTTTCAGATTCTGCAATTTGACGAGTAGAAAGTTCTGCTAAATAAATCTTGTGTTTCCAAACAATCTGTTGCATATTTTTTCCCATCAGATGCTTCAAATTTCAGTTGTACGATTTTTTCGTACAACTGACTTCCTTCTTTGGTTAGTTTTTTCTTCAAATCACTCCAATATCTTTTGGGGATACTGCTACCAGTTAATATTTCTATTACATCTACAACTGAAAAGTACCATTTTTCTTCCTTTTCATTCCAATGTGAACGAATTTTTTTTTCTTCAAATAATTTTATATTACTCATTTATTCACCCAATATAAAAATAATTTTATTATTAACAACTTTACAAATCTACAAAAATTCTACTTATTACTATTTCTCTTTGTTAGATTTACGGCTTTTTTTCTATTTCAATAATAATACTCAATCTCGAGTACGACACCTACTTTATGTTCCATCTATTTCCCCTCCACAATCGCAATTTCTTCTTCAGTCAATTCATACAATTTATAAACCAGCATATCATTATTTGATTAAAATTTCAAAATTCCAACTCTTTCTTTCCTTAGATGTCCGACACTTCTTTTTGAATTTGCTCTTATTTCAGCAATCTTCAATGGCAAGTGTCGGACATCTGGAAATTTCCATTGCTAATTTTAATTCAAATCATTTAATTAGAATGATTGTATTATTTTTTCTACTTTGCTTTATTTTCCAATAACTTCAAACTCTCCAAGAAATTTTTCTCTGCTTCGCTCAAGGTTTTTTGTTGATATTTTTTATATTCGGATGTTGCTTTTTCAATTGCACCATGTTTAGTGGTGTGTCGGAAATTCCGACAAGCCACTTCTTCGATTAATTCACCTTCGGTAAAAACATTTTTTATATGCTCGGCAATTGTTGAACGTGCCTTACCAAACAAATTTGCTATTTGATCCTGAGATAGCCAAACTGTTTCATCTTCTAATCGAACATCAACAGATATTTTATTATCTTCTGATTTGAATATTATAAATTCCGATTTTATATTTTCCATAATTTTCTCTATATACAATTCTTATTTCTTACTATTCTTCTTTAAATGTTCGACACTTCTCTATAATCTGCTCTTTCATCAGCAATTTTCAAAGTCAAGTGTCGGACATCTGGAAATACAAGTAAACCAACACATTTCCGTAACAAACCAACACATTCCTGAAGCACACCAACTTCTCTTGCTGTTCGTTTCGATACGCTTCGCTACTCAACGAACGGCAAGAGCTCGCTCATTGAGTAGAAACTTTAGTTTCGTATCGAAATGAGCAAACCAACTTCACCAATGTTCGCTTCACTACTCAACGAACGGCATATTTCTTTCATTATCTTTTTCTTCTCTGTTCTTTACTTTTAAATATTTTTGGAAAACCATTTTCAAATTTTAATGTCGATTATCTCCAATAATCTATTCGAAATATCTTTCCAATTGCTGTTTAGATTTACGGTTCTTATCTGAATTTTATGATTTTTATGTTGATAATCCAAATCATAATCTGTTTCTATTTTGGGATAAAGTAGAATACCTGTTGTGTTTAGTGATTTAATACTTTCATTTTCTTGATTTATCAAATAACTGAATAATTGATACAAATTTGCAGATTTGATTTTCTCTTTTTCATAATTGATTGCCATTGTATCACGATGATATTTTGCATCTATAATGATTTTTTCGTTCTCATTTTCTAATGTTATATCAGTTTCCATTTGCGGTAAATATGAGAAACTAAAGCTATCACTAATATCAAAATTCCATTTGATTGTTTCTTTCTTCACTGTTGAAAATTTCTTTTGCTCTATTCTATAAAAGTTACGAATGAAGGCTTCGAAGAGTTGATTCATCTTCTTTTCATCTCTTGTGAAATCTGTAAATTTATATTTGCCTTTTTCTTCTGTTAGCAATGTGCTTTCGAAAACTAATTGGCAAACATTTATGATAAAAGCATAAAACTTATTGTTTCTATTTATTTTAATTGAACTAAACAATGAATGATGCAATTCAATTTCATCGATACCGAACAATCTTCTTTTTAATGAAACAATTTCCTGTTTTAGTGTTTTATCGAGTCCTTCTGTTTTCGTCAAATTATGCAAAGTCGTTATCAAAATTCTATTTGTAATTATGTTAGGAGAGAATTCATCAAAACTACAAATTGCTTTTTGATAAAGCAAACTTCTTCTTTTCAAGGTTTGGCTCATTTGAATTTTGCCTTTGATACCTGATATTTCTTCAGTATGATCAATATAATTCTTATCTATTCCTCTTTTTAACAATAACTTAGTAGCATTGATAAGAACTTTTGCAAGCAAATCAATCAATTTTGTTTTATCATCAATAGAAACAGCAACTCTTTCTTTTTCATCGAGTTTATTCCAAGCATAACATAACAAGTAATAAATATTTTCAATTGGAATTTGCAATTTTTACCTTGATAAAATCTTCAATACATCATTTACTTTGTCTAATTGGTCAAACCAAATCTCTTCAAGCAATGGTTTTAGTTCGAATTTGATTATATTTTCTAACCATTCATTCTCGTTTTCATTGTAATTGTAGGAGCAGAAATAACTATGTCCTATTTGGAAGCCTTCGCCTAAATTAATATCTTCTCTTATAATTCGATTTACTTTATTTAATGCATTAATAATATGCTCAATCATAACATCAGATATACCTTTTGATCCAAGAAATGATTTTAAGTTATTTCCATAATCAGGATATAAATTTATAAATGCAAATCGTCTTCTTAATGCGTAGTCAACAATTGCAAGCGAACGGTCGGCGGTATTCATAGTTCCTATTATGTGTAGGTTTGATGGCACATAGAATCTATCTTCCTCATCATCAGCATAAGTAAGTTTAATTGCATATTTTGATTGCCTTTTGTCTGCTTCTATCAACATCATTAACTCACCAAAAATCTTGCTGAGGTTTCCTCTGTTTATTTCATCAATTATAAAAAAGAAATCTCTTTTAGGATGGGCGAGTGCACGCTGACAAAATGTATAGAAAATTCCATCTTTTAATTCAAAACTGCCTTTCTGAGTTGGACGAAGACCTTGAATGAAATCTTCGTAACTATATGATTGATGGAATTGCACCATTTCTATGCTCACATCATTTATTTCTTGCATAATTTCATAAGCAATTTTGCGGGCAATAAATGTTTTGCCAACACCCGGAGGACCTTGCAGAATAATATTCTTTTTTCTTTTTAATAAAGACACTGTTTCTTGGAAATTCTTTTCTGAAATAAATGGTTTGTCCGGATCATCACTAAATTTATATTTACTATATCTGCTGTTAATTAATAATTTTTCTGTGATGATATTTTTATTATCAATTACTTCGCGAATAATATCATATTCTTCCTCGCTTAATTTGAATAGACTTCCTTGATTATTTTTGAAAACCTCACAATTCTGTAATGAATCAATATTTTTAATATCATTCCAATGAATTGGAATCTCAAGTTTCTCAATCAATTGGAATTCAATTTCTTCACCTCTTTGGGAGTTATGAATTTCCTTCGTTATTTCAAATATTCCTTTTATTTGTTTTGTTGGACTGCTTTCATACCCAAAAAGCAAATCACCTTTTTTCACTTGTTCGAAGTATTTATAAATTCTTCTTTTATTTCCTTTTTCATTGTGAGTGGTGTAGGTTTCTTTTTCACCTTCAGAAAGACTACTGATACTCCAAATTTTTGGATTTGCATTGAGCCACCAGAAATTAATAGTATCATCTGATTCTTAATTGTTAAGTTCAACATTTTGAATTTCTTCAATTTTTACTTCTTTGGATACTTTGTTCTTTTCTTGAATAGATTTAAATAAATCAAGCACTTGTTCTTCAGTTAAATTTGTATTTCTACCTTTTTCGGTTAAGGACCAAATTCCACGTTTTGAATTATCAAGCAATCCAGCTTCTCGTAAGTAGTTTCTTGCCCAAGCAATTTGATTGTAAACAACTGGAACACCTGTTTTAGTTTTCTTTGATAATTCATCTTCAGAGTATTGCAAATCTTTCACTACTAATTCTGTAATTTCAGATGCTTTTCCTTCGCCTTTGATTTTTAAAAATTTTAAAATTGGATTGAAAAATCTTAAAAATTTTGGACCAGAAACTTTATTGTCTTCTACAATTAAATCTTCATTATTTACATCAACAATTACTTCATTTTCAATAAATACATCCATTAATTCAGGATATAATCTTAAATACTCATTTATAATTTCATCGTGTATTAAAGACGGGCTAAAAGTATCCGGTCTGAACATTGTTGAATACTTTTTAAATGTATTAGGCTTGTATTGGTATATTTTATCAGTTATCCAATTAATTTTACGAATATGTTTATAATCACTATCATTTTCTTCATAATAATAATCACCTGCAATTATTCCAATCCCTAAACAAACATTTACCCCTTTAGCCGCAAATACAACATCACCAACATTCGCTGATTTGAACAACCATAAATTCCAAGTTTGATTTTGAGAATTATTTTCTGTGAACCCACATTCAAGATTCAGCTCCTCCAAACTGTTTATGTTTGAAATATCTTTTACTTTAAGATGCGAGTAATCAACAGCAATTATTCCTTTTTCATAAAAATTTTCCCATTCAATGGCTTGAGCACCGGGAGCAAACTTAAAATAATTTCTAATTTCTTTATTCATTTTAATAATTTCATCTTTCATGCCTTTCATAACTTCAACAGCTTCTGCGTAATTATTAACATTTACCAAATTATCAGATTCAGCATCCTTTATATTATCTCCAGCCATTCTTCCAACAAATGAATTTTCTTGTAATTGCCATAAAAATTGATAGGCATTTCTATGTGAATACTTTTGGTTTGGATATAAGGCAATCCAGCAATATACGCTTCCAAAATTTGCAGGA
>JANJUO010000318.1 GCA_024710535.1 bacterium | reverse complement strand
CTACTTTGAAAATGTTTGGTTTCGAGGATAAAGCTGAATTGCTTGGTAAGCAGATAATGGTGGTTAGTGCAGGAATTCCACCTTATACTGAAGAAAAAGCTTATGAATATATAAGGGATACTCAAAATAAACCGGTAAAATTTGAATGGTTGTCAAAGAAAAAAGATGGTACTTTGTTTTATTCTGAGGTTACTCTAAAGAAGACCACTTTGCAAAATGAAGATAGAGTTATTGCGGTTGTGAGAGATATTTCCGAAAGAAAAAAAGCCGAATCAGACTTGAAAGAAAGTGAAAATATGCTGAAAAAAGCTCAAAAAATTGCAAAAATTGGCAGTTGGATTTGGTTTGTTCAAGAAGGCAAAGTTAAATGGTCGGATGAAATGTACCATATATTCGATGTCGAGCCCAATGATGATACAATTGATTTATTCGAAGTAATCCAATCCAAAATTCATCCCGATGATAAAGAAGCGGTATTCAAATCTAATGAATCAGTTGTTAGCAGCAAAGTTCCTATTCCATTAGAATATAGAATTATATTAAAAGATGGAACATCAAAAATAGTTTGGGCAGAAGCCGGTGAGTTGATCGAAGATGCAAATGGTCAGCCAATGCAATTATCGGGAATTGTTCAAGATATAACTGCCGATAAAAAGGCACAAATGGAGTTGATTGCCGCAAAAGAAATTGCCGAAGAAAACGATAAACTAAAATCTGCTTTTCTTCAAAATATGTCACATGAAATTCGTACTCCTTTGAATGGGATTCTTGGATTTTCAAAATTGATGCAAGATGAATATAATACTCCCGAAGATTATCGTGAATATGCAAAGATAATTGAGTCAAGCGGTCAACGATTATTGCAATTGATAAATAATATTATGGATGTTTCGAAAATTGAAAGTGGAAATCATATTATTAGAAATGAGAAATTCACCCTCAATAAATTATTCAGAGATGTTTACGATAATCAAAGATCTTTTGCGAGCACCAACAATATTGAGTTGACTCCAATCTATACAAATACAGAAATTAATGTTTTTTCGGATTATTCCAAATTGAAAAAAATATTAATAAATTTAGTAAATAATGGAATAAAATTTAATCACAATGGAAAAGTGAGTTTTGGATTAACGAGCATTGATGATTTTCAATTATATGTAAAAGATACAGGTATTGGTATTAGCAAAGAGAATTTCAGCAGAATTTTCAATCGCTTTTATCAGATTGATTCTTCGTTGAATAGGGGCTTCGAGGGCTCTGGTCTTGGTTTATCTTTATGTCAAGGAATGGCTATGATATTAAATGGTAAAATTTGGCTCGAATCTGAATTAGGTGTGGGATCTACTTTCTATTTATCTTTACCAAAAAAAATTCTTGAAATTGAAGAAACCGCTAATACTAATCCAATAATAAAAACTTCTTCAAAACAAAAAAATATTTTGATTGCTGAAGATGATGAAACCAGTTTTCTATATTTAAGCAAACTCCTAAAAAATGACAATATTAATATATTTTCCGTAACAAATGGATTAGAAGCTGTAGATTTCCTAAAAGAAAGAGCCGACATAGACTTGGTATTGATGGATATTAAAATGCCTGTTATGAACGGATTGGATGCTACAAAAATCATCAAAAAAACATATCCAAGCTTGACTGTAATTGCACAATCTGCTTATGCTTTCGAGAGTGACAAAATTGAAGCAAGACTTGCCGGCTGTAATGAATATCTTTCTAAACCATTTGAGAAAAGTGCTTTATTAAATTGTATCAATAAGTATTTATGAGAATATTATCAATAATATTTGTGTTTTTACTAATTCAATTTTCAAATCTAATTTCTGAAGAAGATTGGATTGCATTTCCTAAATCATACAAAGATCCCAATCTTTCAGTTTCAACCGGATTAGGGTTTAGCAAACTCCCGAAAATAATTGGCGAAGATATGGTTCAGCAAGTACCAATACTGAATTTCGACATCAGATATGGCTCTTATTATGATTTTTCATTACTAATGAATATAAAGACAGTTTTCATTACAAACCACTTTTCAGCAGGATTAATGTGGTCTTTTGATATTGGGCATTGGTCTTTTGGGCTGGAGAATAGTTTTGCATTTTGGTATGGGTTTGCAGAATTTGGCGGAATGGATGCAAGTGCAAGCGGTTTTGTAGATTATCCAGCATTAAATATTGGATACAATCATAATGATTTATATATTTCAATGAAATTCGATGCCTCTTATGCAACATTATTAAATCGAAAAGTCGGCTCGATAAGTGTTGATGAATCCAAAGATAAAGTTACATCCGTTTCTGCTTCTTTGAATATCGAACAGCCCTATTTGAAAAATCAATTTATTTTCTTAGGGTTCAAATTGAATTACTCAAGATATTTCTATCAAAGTTGGGTGGCATTTGCAACGAATAAAAGTTGGCTGGTGATACCAGAATTCCAATTTGGAGTAAATTTATGGTAAAAAAGATAATATTTGTATTTCTAATTATTTTACTTCAATTTTTATTGAGTTGCGATAATATTTTTTCCATTGTTTATCCGGAATTCAGCGATAATTCAATGCTTGTGAATGCATCAAAACTTCCTGAAATAACAATTCCGCTAATTGAAGGAATTTTCAAAACAGATGATAAGCAAAGTAAAATGGGGGATCAAATTGTTCTGAAATTTAATAAAGATAAATTATCAGTTTTTTGCTCGAAAAGTATGGATTTATTTATTATGAATTCAGGTGTTGTTGATTCCGGAATAGTTTTTGAAGGTTGGGGCAGAGATTTGGAAACTACATCTGTAACACTTGGAAGAATTTTTATCCATTCGGGAAAAGGTGCTCAGTCATTGTTGGAAGGAATAATGCCCGATTCATTAATTATTACATTCAGTTTAGTTGTGGAAAATCAAGCAAAATCCTCTCAAAACAGCTCGAATTTCTCTTACGAGTATAAATTTATCAGGAAATTGAATGAAAATAAAAATTTTCATATCATAGCACACCGTGCTGGTGCAAGAAATTCAGATTTATTTACAGCATCAGAAAACAGTTTGGAAATGATAAATATTGCTGAAAGTTTTGGTGCAAATGGTATAGAAATCGACATCAGATTAAGTTTAGATAAAATTCCGGTTTTATTTCATGATAATTTTCTTAGCAATCGCCTCGTCGATGGTGATATTCTTCTTGGAGCAATAGAAAATTATACATTAAAACATTTGAAAAGTTTTTGCAGATTGAAAAATGGCGAAACTATTCCTACTTTGGAAGAAGCACTAAATGAAGTGTTATTAAATACAAAATTAAATTTGGTATGGCTTGATATAAAAAGTTCTGATGTAATCGAATACATAATTCCCATAATTCAAAAATATGAAGAACTTGCCATCAAGAACAACCGAAATATTAAATTTCTTACCGGTATCACAAGTATTGAAGTTTTCGAAAAAATACAATTACATTCCGAAAAAAAATTAGCAACAATTTGCGAATTAGACAAACAAACTGCCAAACGGGCAAAATCTAAGTTTTGGGCTCCACAATGGACTTTGGGTTATTTGAATACAGATATTCAGGAACTTGAAAATGAAGAAATCCAATCATTGGTTTGGACTTTAGATGACAGAAAATTTATTATTGAATTTCTGGAAAATTCAAATTATCATGGAATTTTGTCGAATTATTCACCGATTGTAGCTTATGAATATTACATCAGAAATTAAAATGAAATTATCAATTACGATTTTTCTTGTTTTGTTAATTTGCAATTCTATTTTTGCAAAAGAAGCCACCCAAAGTAGTATCAATTTGCAAATTGGCATGGCATACAGTTATAATCTTACAAGCGAACTCCAAATCGAAGGAATAGATTACGACAATAGTGGATTTGCTTTTTTTGTAAGGGGAATGCTTCAATCAGAATATTTTTTGTCAATCGGAGTGGAAAGTGGATTTGTTCCAATTAAGAATATTTATAACAAAGCAATTCAGAATGAATTTGGCTCAACAAATGTAAAATCCAATCTTGATGCAATTCCAATCTTGCTTGTATTTGGAATGGATTTTGAAGAACTGAAAATATACTATGGTCTTGGCTATTATAATATAATTGCAAGAATTTCTGCCTTCGAAGAAATGAGCCGTAGCAGTGATTTTTCTCTCGGATTTATGTTTGCAAGTGAATATAATATTTTAAAATACAAATCTATTTATTCTGATATATTTTTGAAAATTTATCAAATTTCAGATGCAAACCGTACAATTTTGAATGCCGGGATCAGTTTCAATTATAAATTCTGATTTTTCGGATAGTAAATAATTAATTATATTGCAATTTTGAAATTAATAAAATTTGGAATCTAAAAAATGAATTGGATAGTTTTGGTTATAGCAGGACTTTTTGAATGTGTCTGGGCAATTTCATTGAAAATGTCGAACGGATTTACTGATTTGAAATGGAGTATCACAACTGTTGTATTTCTTGCTTTGAGTATGGTAATGCTTGGCTATTCATTGAAATCTATTCCTGTTGGCACAGCTTATGCAGTTTGGACAGGGATTGGTGCTGTTGGCACAGCAATTTTAGGAATGATATTTTTTGATGAATCAAAAGATGTTATTAGAATTTTGTGTATTTTGCTGATATTTGCAGGAATTGCCGGCTTGAAAAT
>JANJUO010000309.1 GCA_024710535.1 bacterium | reverse complement strand
ACCTTGAATGCCTGACTGACTGGCAAAGGTAAAACGCTCACGCTCTGTGCCATCTGCAACAGCCATCAACACACGCTTCACATCCATTATCCGTCCCTTGTAGTTACCAGATCGTGGGATACCGAAGAAGTAGCTCACAGATAGCGGTGATGAGAACAGGCCTACAGAAGGCAGACGCTGCACATGCACGCCATTCGCTTTGGCAGCAAATCCATCGAACAAGTCCAGCTCCATCCAGTAGTGAAGCGCCACCTGATGGAGATTTTCTGCGGGAGTATTCGAAGGCATGGCAGCCAGCCGGTTCTGCACTGCGGCAAGGGTTGTCCCGTTTCCATTGACGCCAAATACAATTTCATCACCTGCAATTGCAGTGAATGATTCCGTACCCGTGGTCAATCCTTGCGGGTCGATCAAGGTAGCATCCCAATATTGCGTCTGCCCCATGGTTATCACGGGGCCACTGGCTACCGTTACGCCGTCCAGTCGTACTAATGGTTTGACCCTCACCAGATACGCAGGCAATGAGGTTGCTCCCTGATCTTTGTAGCTTTGAATCAGTTGTGCATCCGTATCTGTTGCAGGGACATATGTCACACCTAACCGTTTTGTGCCGAGTGATGACAGCATGATCTTGAATGAGGTAGATGGAGAATCCAGGGCTCGATCCAGTTCGGAAGCATAAAGAGTGATTGATACGCTGTGTTTGAGATTGTTGGGCAACGCGGCGAACCGGGCGCCGGTGACGATGGTCTTGTACGGCAGCGTGCCCATGAGGATGCTGGGGCTCTGGGCGATGATCTGTTTGGCGCCGAGCACGTCGCCGACGGTGGCGTTGGGGCGGGTAGCATCGATGTAGGTCTTGACCTGGGCCTGGTAGCTGGCAAGCGCGGTTTGCAGGCTGGCCTGGTTGAGGTTCTGCACCCAGCCCTCGGTTTCGTTGACGGTGGCGCCCTGCTTGCTCTGGTCGATGAGGGTCTGGGCGTCGAGCGGCACGGCGGTCTTGAGGTCCATGCCCTGGGTGTACTGGTATTGCTTGAAGCTGGCGTCGAGCGGGATCCATGTGTCGCCGGTCTTGTTGACGGCGCCGCGGCTGGGGACGTAGTCGACATACGCCTCGACCCAGACGTGTTCGAACTTGAAGGCGATGACCTTGCCGCCGGAGACAATGGCGACGTTGGGAATGCCGCCCTGCCCCAAGAGACTCTGCGCGGCTTCGGGTTTGCTGACGCCGCCGACCCAGTTCATGACCTGCTCGGCGGGCATCTGCACGGTGCCGTAGGCGTAGCGTGCGGGAATGCCGGCGGCGCGCAAGAGGGCGATTTCGAGGCTGGCGGTGTCGAAGGCGTTGCCGCGTTTGGATTGCAGGGTGAGGTCGGCGCCTTGTATCGATCCGTAGCTGGGGATGAACTCAATGTTGTTGCGCACCCAGTTGTGGATCTGCACGGGGTTGTTGTTGAGCGCGGCGGCCTGGGCGCGGATGGCGGGGGTGAGCTGGACGTCTTCGGTCTCGGCCAGGTCGGCGGCGCTGGGGGTGGCGCCGGCACTTGCGGGCAGGCTGATGCCGGAGAGGCTGCCGGCGGCGGCCAGGGTGTAGGGCTGCCAGCCGTGGAGTTGGCGTGGGGAGAACAGGCTTTGCTTGAAGCCCTGTTCGGTTTCAATCGGTGCCCTGACCTTGCTGTTGGGGGTGCCGAAGGGGAGTTTGCTGGGGTCGCCGGGGGTGTGGGTCTTTTTGTTGGGATGGGCGGCCATGAAGGCGGCGAGTTGCTTGAGCGGGCTGCTGATATCGGACTTGCTGGCGTCGGCGGCGAGCACGGCCTGCATCAGGCGATCGTATTCAGCGCGGCGTTCGCGGTAGTCCTTCACCGCGGCATCGTGGCGCAGCAGGAGTTCGGCGGGGAGCTTGCGGTCGATGAGGTGCTTGCGCACGGTATCGAAGTCGGCTTCGGCCGCCGCGGCAAGTTGGGCGAGTTCGGCCTGCCTGGCCTTGAGGGCCTTGAGCCTGGCGGCGCGGTCGACGGCGGGGACGACAGGTTTACCGCGTTCGGTCTTGATGCGCAGATCGGGGCCGATGGCGCGGTCGATCATGTCCTTCTCGCCGCCCTTGTCTCCGGCGACAGCCGGCACGGGCCAGGCGGACTCGGGCTCGAGTTCCTTCAACAGGTCGTGGATTTCAGCGAGCAGACGGGATTGCTTGGCGGCCAGGGTCTCGGGGACGGCAGAACGGGGCGCATAGGACTTGCCGGCCTTGACCACCTTGCCGCTCTTGCTCGCCTTCTGCATCTGCACGGCAGCCTGCAGGGGCTGGGTGACCAGGGAACTGAAGGTGATCAGGACAACCCAGGTGATGCGGCGGAGGAATGTCTGTTTGGTCATGGCGGGATGTTCCCTTGTATGCTTTCAGCAGTGTTGCAGGCGTGGTTTCACAAATGGGGGGTACAGGCCAGTCGGCACGCAGCGCCCCCGCCGCCCTCCAGGTGGCGGGGGATCGGGGCTACTGGGTTTTATGCCATTGCCACTCGGCTTCCTTGAGCGCCCGGCCGACCGAATAGCGGGCGCTGCGCACCGTCTCGGGTGCAATGCCGGCAAGTACATCCGCCGCCATTGCCAATTGCGCGATGGCAGTTGCGTAGTCGAGGCTGGCGACAGCCTTTCGCGCCGCTTCGATGTGGGTGGCGGCTTTGTTCCTTAGCGTTATTTCCTTGGCAAGCGTGATCGGCAAATTCTGGATTTCGAGCTTGATCAGGTCGAGACTGGAGAGTGCCGAAACCACGCTGATGGTGGAAGTCAGCGGTTCGCCGTATCTCTGATACGCACCGTTGATGAATGCACCTGCCTCGCTCACCACGACATGGTTGCCCGGTAATTCGGGCAGACGCATGAGCACGCTCAGCGTATAGCG
>JANJUO010000296.1 GCA_024710535.1 bacterium | reverse complement strand
TGTAAATATATAATAGACTTTATATAATATCAAAAATTAGATTATTTGTGAAAGAATTGGAAAATGAGAATCTGAATATCTCGCAAGTATTTTTGTTTGGCTCTTACGCAAAAAATAAAGAAACTCCTTGGAGCGATATTGATTTGGCTGTGGTTTCTGATGATTTTACAGGTGAAAGAATGATTGATTATGACAGATTTGTAAATGCGATTCTGAAAGTTGACCGTTCATTTGAGCCCATTCCTTATAGAACAGAGCAATTTACAATTGATAATCCTTTTGTAAATGAAATAATAAGTACAGGAATCAGAATAGTTTGAGTAAAGTTTACGCCTTTTAAAGTATTTAGACGGAGTTTTTTAATTTAAAATATAATTTTCTTCATCATTAGTTATATTAAATGAATACTAAAATACAAATATTGAAAATAACAATCAAAAGAAATAACTTTAAATTCATCCGATGCCTTTTCAGTCATCGGATGAATATCGAATTATTCTAATTATCTATTATCCAAAATACTTAGCACTTCGTTGCATTTTTCAACTGCACGAACACGAATCTCTTCTGCAATTGCAGTGATTTCTGTTTTGAATTGCTCATCTTTGATGCCAGGAAGATTAATCATTACATTACGATATGCTCCCCAAATACCAACTTCTAATGCACGAGCACCAACTTCTACATCAGATTTTGATGCAATATTGCCATATTTTGCTATTTCAAGCATCATTTCCCAAGCAGAATCGCCTAATCGCATAGTGTTTAAAGGCACATCAACTGCTTTTTTTAAACCATCTTGCATTTTCGAAATGCGATATTGCTTTTCTTCATCAGTATTTTTTGGTAATTTCAATGCTTCCATATAATCATTAAATGCGTTTGTATCGGCATCAATCATTGGAATCAATTTCTGTGTTGCGGTATTCAACACAGGAATAATTTTTCTCATTTCCTTATCAAGATGCTCGAATTTGCGAACGCCATAAGTAAGTTGAGCCACCATACAGCCTAGACCAGTGCCAATTGCCGCAATTGCCGCAGAGGCAGAGCCACCTCCCGGAGCAGAACTACGCGATGCAATTTCTTCAATAAAGCCACGAACTGTCAAACTTGCCAATGGTTCATTTTTATCTTCGGCAACCAAATAATCAATAATCTTTTTGTGCGATTCGAATTTCGTGATTGAATTCAAGCCCAATCTATCAACAACGAGTTTGATTTTTTGCTCTTCATCAATGATAAACAGATTTTCTTTTTGCATGTAATAATCAGCCGCCATCATCAATGCTTCAAGTGGAATCAAGCCAACAAGTTCGGAGCCGGCAATTCCCACATTCAATTCAGATGCTATAGATTTACATTCTTCAAAAGCAACATGAACAGGAGTAACTTTATAATTTGTTAAATTCATTGAAATTTGAGCAGTGTTATATTCATCAACCCACCAGCCGATGCCTTTTACTTCTTTCAATTTGCCCGGTTGACCATCGCCTCTACCTGCTTCACGAACATCCAGAGCAATTCTATGTGCCTGATTGCTCGTTCCCAAAACATTGATATTATAAGCAATTAAGAAAAATCTTGCACCTGTAACAGATGCTCCCCAATTTGGAACAAATTCCGCTGGTCCATAATTCGGCTTCCACTCGGGCTTAATGATTTTCTTTGCGATGCCCTCGTATTCGCCTTCACGAATTTGCGGAAGTGATTTGCGATGGCTTTCGTTTGATGCTTCTTCATACAAGTAAATTGGAATATTTAGTTCTTCAGCGGCACGTCTGCCAAATTCTTTTGCACATTCAACACATTCTTCCATAGTAACATTTGCAACAGGCACAAATGGGCATACGTCCAATGCGCCCATACGAGGATGCTCGCCCTTATGCTTGGTCATATCAATCAATTTATAAGCAGTGCGAGTTGCCGCAAGAGCACCTTCCACAACAGACTTTTCATCACCTACAAAAGTGTAAACAGTACGATTTGTAGAAAAACCCGGATCAACATCAAGCAATGTAACGCCTTCGGTTTTGCGAATTGCATCTGCAATTGCTTCAATAACTTCTTTATTTTGTCCTTCGGAAAAATTAGGAACACATTCAATAATTTTCTTCATTAATAACCTTTTTTCAAAATTGTAATCAAACAGAATTCAAAATTATTTAATTTAAAGTAAATAACCATATAAATGTGAATAAATACTACTAAATAATTTATTGGAAAATATTTTTTTGGATTCATTAATTGTATATACAAATAAACAATAGTATAGAAATTTAATAATTAAAACTTGATAATTATTTATAATAAATTTAAAAGTTAATAGTTTGTACATTTTTAATTTTATTTTGAATAATGTAAATGGAATTTTTAGTATTATCAATTTTGATTTTGATTAACGGATTATTTGCTCTATCTGAAATTGCATTAGTGTCGAGTAAAAAATCCAGACTTGAACGTAGTAGCCAAAATGGGAGCAAAGGGGCAAAAATTGCATTAAAATTGTTAGATGATTCAGAAAATTTTTTGTCTGCTATACAAGTTGGAATAACGTTGATTGGTATTGTTACCGGAATGTATGGTGGTTTAAACATTGCAGATGACATTACTCCTTTTTTTCAATCAATCAACTCACTTAATCAGTATGCTTATGAGATTTCTCTTACTATAACTGTTGTAATAATTACATTTGTTTCCATTGTAATTGGCGAGCTTGTACCTAAAACTATTGCTTTAAGTAATCCTGAAAAAATTGCAATTAAAGTTGCACCTATTATTTATTATTTCAGCACAGGTTTTTATCCATTTGTCAAAATTTTGTCATTTTCTACAAGTTTAATCAACAGATTACTTGGTATTAAAAAACAATCAGATATTATTACCGAAGCCGAGATAATTCAGTTGATAAAAAATGCTACAAAAGAAGGTATTATCGAAAAAGACCATAATCTGATATTAGAAAAAGTATTTTACTTCGCAGATAAAAAAGCAAAACATATTATGACAAGGCGAAAAGATGTCGACTGGATTAATCTTGAAAAATCAAACGATGAAATCAAACGTAAACTTTTTAAATTTCAACATAGTAAAATTATTTGTTGCAAGGGCAATTTAGATAATTTTGTTGGTATTGTTAATTTGAATAGTCTATTTAAATCATTAGCAATTAATAACAAATTTGATTTGAACGAATTAATTTATCAGCCTGTTATTATACCCGAGAATTTAGATGCAAAAAAAATCCTTACTTTGATGCGGAGCAATAAAACCCAAATCTGTTGTGTAATAAATGAGTATGGTGCATTCGAAGGAATTATAACATTGCATGATATTATTGAGCATATTGTTGGTCAAATGCCCGAAGAAGGTGAAACTTTAGAGCCTCATTATTTTGTTCGTGAAGATAATTCTATACTGATCAATGGCTATGCTCCAATAGAAACGTTTAACGAAATTATTGAAAATTTCGATTTAGATTTTGAAAAAATTGATTATTCAAGTGTTGCCGGATTTATAACAAATCAGCTTGGCAAAATTCCTTCTCTTGGTGATAGTGTAGATTATATGGGATATCGAATCGAAATAGTTGACTTAGATGGTAATATAATTGACAAAGTTTTGATAAATAAAATCGATTAAATATTGATAATAGTACGCTCTTTCTCAAATATAAAAGTTATTGATTCTGCATTTAAATGATTTTTTTGCTAAATTATTCTGACAATTTTCATAATAAAATAGTATTGCAAATAACTCATATATAAAACATCCGATTTTTTGGAATTATCGGATGTTTCCTATTAAAAGCGAACTATATCTCGAAACCAAATCTCTTATCTATGATTATCTTTCATTTCCAAATAAAAATCCTCTACTAAACTTGCAAGCGTATCCCAACTGAATTGTTTGTTGAATTCAATGATGTTTTTTCTGTAATAATCCTCTTTTGGATTGGAGAAAAATTGTACGATTGCATTATGAATCTTTTGTGGTTCGGGCTCATTTATCACAATGCCTGTATTATACGGCTCGATAATTTCAGCAAGACCACCAACTTCTGTAGCAATCAATGGCACTTCAAAATTGAATGCCGTTGCCGCAATTCCGCTTTGAGTGGCAGTTCTATATGGCAAAAGACAAACATCTGAAGCCGAGAAAAATGTGGCTACTTCATCATCAGAAACATATCTTGTGAATAAACTCAATTTCGAACTCAAATTATGTTTATCGATAATATCCTGATAAAATTTCCATTCTTCATAAGATTCGCCAGCAACAAGCAAGTGATAATCCTCGCCCAAATTTGCCATTGCCTCAAGCAACAAATCGAAGCCCTTATATTTACGTATGAATCCAAAATAAAGCATAACTTTTTTATTTTGGGGAATATTTAATGCCTTACGTGCTTCACTTTTATCAATTTTATTTCCAAAATGAATATATGCCGGATGGAAATGCGATTTATATTTTGCGTTCGGAACAAAATCGAGCAATTCATTTTTCACTGCCTCGCAAAGTGCTATAAAACCATCATTTTGATTGAGGAAAAACTTGGTTAGGGCAACTGCTCCTGGTAATTTTTCATGTGGATTCACATTTCCCAAAACTGAAATTATCTTTGCATTTTTTTTGAGCGACTTCATTACCCAACCCATAGAAGGAGCCACAAACGGCATCCAATATTTCGACATTACCAAATCTGGATTGAATTTCTTGATTTCATTTGCTGTTTGGATGTAAGAAATAGGATTTATTGAATCAAGAATTCGCTTTGCCGGAATTTTGTCGGCTTTATCATCGGGATTCACAAATTGGGTTTTTCCCGGAAATAAAAAATCAGGATATTGTCTTGAAAAAGTATATGCCTGCACTTCGTGCCTTTTTTCCAAAGCACGAAACAAACCGGCATTAAATTGTGCAATTCCGCCACGATACGGATAAAAAGCAGATATATATGCAATTTTCATAATTCAGCAATTTTAATTTACAAATCACGTCATACAAATTTAAATTTTTTCGTTCAATTAAAAAACTTTTAATGGCAAATAATATCAAAGAACTTGTAGAAAAGAGCAAATTAGCCGAAAATGACAAATATTATTGGGGTTATCAATACGATTTGGGCAATACTGTAATCACTCCATATTTGAAATCAAAAAATGCTTTCAAAGCCGGCGATGTTGTTGCCGAAATTGGCTCAGCAGAGGGCGGAGTGGTTCACTCGCTGGTTTATCATGGTGCAAAATACGCATTAGGCACAGATATTGCCAAGTCAAGAATTGAATCGGGAAAGATTATTTCTGAAATTACCGGCTTGAATGTAGAGTTTAAATACCATAATGTTGTTGATGAAAAATCCCCTAAGGAATGGCTCAATAAGTTCGATTTGGTAATTTTGCGTGATGTTATCGAGCATTTGGATTCTGCAGAAACTGCCCTGAAAAATATAATGGAAATCATTAAGCCGGGCGGATTTCTTTATGTGGAATTTCCTCCTTATTATGCTCCTTATGGCGGGCATCAGCATACAGTTGCCGGAAATTTAATAAGCAAACTTCCTTACATTCATTTTATTCCCCAAAAATATTCTCTTGAAACTTGTGTCAAGCGGAAGACAAGCCGATATTATCGAAGTTGGCAGATTGAAAGACATCAGATTAACCACCGGAAAATTTCATAAAGCACTCGCTAAAGCCGGCTTTTCTATTGTATCCAAAGATTATTATTTAATCAGACCTGTTTATAAAATGAAATTCGGTTTACCCGCAATCAAACTCACTCCAATTTCATTCATTCCTTTTGTAAAAGATTTTCTATCAATGGGTGCGTCTTATATTTTGCAGAAGAAGTAAAAGAAGGATAAAATTCCTTAATTGCTAACAGGATTTATAAATATTAGGAATGTATGATTAAGTTTATTGGATAAATAATTCTACACTTTACCATTTGCATTCTAAATATTATGTTTGTAAAATAATATCAAATTTCAATTGTCATAAATGTTGTTATGAATTAATTTGAGTTCAAAATGGAAACTTATACAATTACAGAAGATTTCAAACTTGTTATTAATAAAGATATACTTGAAAAAGCAGGATTCATGGCTGGGCAAGAGATAAAAATTCTTTTTAAAGAAAATTCTCTGGAAATCAAAGCTCCAAAAGAGAAAAAATCCTTAAAAGGTTTTTTGAAAGGTATCAACACTGATGTACACAGAGACCATGATTTTAAGAATTTAGATAATATTCATTACTTTGAAAAAAATAAATAGAATTATTTAAAATATTTATTTATGTTATACCAGTATTCAAACTCACTCCAATTTTATTCATTCCTTTTGTAAAAGATTTTCTATGTGACGAGGGACGAAGTTCGAATTCGTTTGTTTTTTTTGAATTAATATTCTACAAATAGTTTGAATTAATAAATTTATAAGTTTTCGATTAATAAGTTTTCTATAGGAATATGTTTTTTCGTAATTTTGATGTTTTTAAATTATTGAATTGATGATGGAAATTAAAGAAAAAACCAGAACGAGCGAAAGAATTGAAAGAATTCAAACTGTTCTTGAGAAAAGACAGCCCACTTTGACAGTAGTTTTCGAAAATGTTTGGGATCCGCATAATTTATCTGCGTGCTTGCGTTCTTGCGATGCGGTCGGTATTTTGAAAGTGCATTTGGTTTATGACGGCACTCATCCCTTTCCAAAATTAGCTGAGCAAAGTTCAGCAAGTGCAAAGAAGTGGATTCAGAGCAGTAGATATAAATCAATTGAAGAATGTTATACTGTTTTGCGTGATGAGGGAAAAAAAATATTTACCACTCATTTAGCAAAAGATGCTGTTTCAATTTATGATTTTGATTTCACTCAGCCAGTTGCTCTTGTATTTGGGAATGAACATGCTGGCGTTAGCGACAAAGCGGTCGAACTTGCTGACGGCAATATTATCATCCCTCAAATTGGTATGATAAAAAGTTTGAATATATCTGTTGCTTGTGCAGTTACAGTTTTTGAGGCATATAGACAAAGAGATGCTTTTGGCATGTATAAAACACCGCAAATCCCGATGCTTGAATATGAGAATATATTGAAAGAATGGCTTGATAAATAAAAAAAGCCGCCCTTTTGGGACGGCTCATTTTTATTTCTAAGATGATTAATCTCTTTTGCTGATTGTTTTGCTTCCGATTTGAATTGTATCTGGCTGATCGTCATCGAGCAACCATTTAATTCTACGAATGCCTTCTCTGATATCGCTTTCCGAATTACATGTGGATAATCTTAAATAGCCATCCATTCCAAAATCCAGACCCGGAACTGTTACAACCTGAATTTTTTCCAAGAATAATGTTGATAATTTCGAAGAATCCTTTTCATAATTACTGAAATCAACAAAGGCATAAAATGTTCCATCCGGACGATTAACATTAACATTTTTGATGCTGTTTAGTCCCTCGATCATGACATTTCGATTGTTTTCGAGCATTTTATTCAAATCATTAACGTTAGATTGATCACCAGTTAGAGCACCAATTGCTGCATATTGCGAGAGTGTGGATGCTCCGGATGTTTCGTGCCCCTGAATATTTGTCATTACTTTGATTAGGGTTTTATTTGCTATAGCCCAGCCAATTCTAAAGCCGGTCATTGCATACATTTTCGACACGCCGTTGATAACAATCAATCTTGAATCGCCATCCAAATTTTTCACATATTTATAGCAACTCACAATATCTTTATTATCAAAAACCAAACGATGATAGATATCATCCATAATCAGATCAATTTTTTGTCTTCGCAGAATTCAACGATATTTTTGATAAATTCATCGCCATACATAACGCCTGTTGGGTTATTTGGGCTGTTGATGATAATTGCTTTTGTCCTTGGAGTTACCGCAGCAGCAATTTTCTCCAAAATCGGATAGAATTTTTCATCACATTCCACAAAAACAGGCACACCTTTGCATATACGCACCATTTCGGGATAACTTACCCAGTATGGCACAGGGATAATAACTTCATCTCCCGGATCGAGCAAGGCTTTAAGTGCGACCATAATTGATTGTTTTGCACCACCGGAAACAATTACATTTTGTCTTTCGATACCGGTTTGACCATAGAAATGCTCGGTATATCGAATTATTTCATCTTTAAGTTCGGGAATACCACCTGCAGGCGAGTATCTTACTTCGCGTTTCAATAAATAATTTTCACATGCAGAAATGGCAGATTCGGGAACAAGTGTTTTTGGCTCTCCACCGCCAAGATGTATAACAGGTTCTCCGGCATCTTTCAGTTGCTTTGCTTTTGCATTCAAATATAATGTTACAGATTCTTTAATGTCTAATCCAACCTGACTTAAACTCATAAATTACCTTCTAAGTTAATTCATATTCATTTTTATAGATTTAGTCTATAAATAAACTATAAAATTATGAAAATATTTTATCATAAAATAAAAAAATCTAAAATTTTGCTCTTATAATTAATTTTTCAAAAAAAATGACGACAATTATAATTCGATTGTTCTTTTAATTTAAAAATATTTGCATTTTTTAAAAATATTAATTTGTTAAATTCAAAAGATTGATTAAATTGTAGTTTGTATTGTTTTAGTTTTTTAAAATAATATCAATTATTTCATTAAATAAATGAATGGAAATATGCGATGAAAACAGTTGATTATAACAACTTAATGGAAAATGATGAAGATGGTCTGAAAGACAAATTTTTGACATTTTTGATTAATAATGAAAGTTATGGAATTGAGATTAAGTATGTAACCGAAATAATCGGAATACAGAAAATAACAGGTATTCCTGAAATGCCACAATACGTAAAAGGCGTAATTAATTTGCGCGGATCTGTTATTCCTGTTATGGATTTACGACTGCGATTCAGGATGGAGGAGAAAGAATATAATGACCGGACATGTATTATTGTTGTTCACTTTGATGAAACAAAGTTTGGTATAATAGTGGATTTTGTTTCGGAAGTTATGGACATAACTCCTGATATGATTGAGTCGAGTACAAAGGGCTTTTCTTCAGGTAAAAATAAGTATATAAAAGGAATTGCCAAGGTTGGGGATTGCGTGAAAATTATTATAAACATTGATGTTTTGTTTAAATTAGAAGAATTAGAAGCAATTTTTGAAAGTATTTGATAAAAGTTTATTAGAGTTAATATTATGTTGAAAATTATTGACGCAAGATATTGCAATGGTAAAATTATTTTAGATAATAATAGTATCCCTGATAATTCAAAGATTATTATTATTTGGGATTCGGATAGAAATACAGAAAATACAGTTGAAACTAACTTAAATAAATTGCCTAATGGTATTTTATTTAGTAAACAAAATGGGATGTTTGAAGAATTAAAAAGTTTGCCTATAGATGCTGTTGAGTTTCAAAGAAGTTTAAGAGATGAGGAATGGAATTCATACATTAAACATTGATGATTTATTTAAAAATAACATAAATAACCAAGTATCTATAATAATTAATTTTAAGTTCAATTTAAAAAAAATTTATGAAAAAAATTTATATGAAAATAAATACTAATACAAATATTAATAAGATAAGTATCTTATTGTTTCTTATTTTATCTTATGAGATTTCTTTTTCTCAAGTAGCTGGCATTTCTAATTCAAAAGTGATTGTTATCTGCCCTGAGACTGTAGAAAAACACAAATTTGAATTCGAGCCTGCTTTTACATATTCAAATGCAACTAACTTTTGGTCGCAT
>JANJUO010000281.1 GCA_024710535.1 bacterium | reverse complement strand
TTATCGGTAGCGCGAAGAGTCCCTAATGGCCGGCACATCTCGACGTCCAAATGGGACGTTCGGCAAGCGTATACGGCGCCTTTGTCGGTAAACAAATATTCTCCCGGTACCGCGCCGACATACTTCATGAAATTAGCGCCGGTCTTCGGATACCCGGGTCGGTTAGCGGTCCACTCGGGCGCCTTGTATGAAAACGATACAAGTGTGCCTAGCTCGTGCGTAGCGTTAGGGCCGGTCTCTTGGAGAAGATAAAACCCCAGCGGCACGCTGGGAGTAACGTTTACAGATAAGCTCCAAGGCAAAGCCTTTAGTACGAGAGAAGTTATCGCGAAGCTGGCCACCAGCATCGCTGCTCCGCGCCAGCTCAGCCGGCTCACGGGAGAACCCCTTCGCTAGTTTTGGGCTCTGGAGCCGCGAGTAGCCTGCGGGCTTCGCTATAGCCGTCTGGGGATACGTCCGGCTGAATAGAAGGGACATTTGTAGGCAGGCCCAGTCTGCGTAATACCTCATCCGTAATATCCGGGTATTCGCTGTCCACCACAGCTTGCTTTACGAGAACCAAGGTGTCCGGCCCAACGAGCTCCCGAATGGTGTGCTCCACGCGAGCCGATTGGTTCAGGATTATCGCGTTCTCCGTGGCCTGCGCCGAAGACACGCTATTTTTAAAGGCCAGCTGAGAGGCCACCGCTCGTTGAGCGTTGGTAAATCGGATGGCATCAAAGGTTACGGTATTGCCCGCGGACGCGAGGCCTGGGATAGCCTTGCCGGCAAAAAAGGTCGAAGAGACCGAAATAACGGCGGAAAAAAATACAATTGCCGCAATAAGAGACCATGGTAAGGATTGAGCGGCAGGGCTACTCGCCGGGGGTGCGGTCTCGACCTCTGAGGGCAAAGGAGAATCGTTGGGTGCCGCGCCTAAATTTCCATGAGGCTGTGGCGGCGCCTTGTAGGGGTCCGGGCTCATAAACTATACGTCCATCAAGATGTCTGGATGAACGTATAGCTACCCGCAGTTCAAGTCACCTTTCCCCATCCGGCCGCGTAATCTTCTTTGGCCAAAATATCTATGGCTTCAAGGAGAGTGTGGCCTTGCGCGGTGAGGTTGGCCATCCTGGATTTATCCTTAGGATTGGTAGTAAAGGTATAGTAACTGTGCCGGTCGGTAATAAACCGGTACAGGCCTTGCCCCTCTTTTGACCAGACATAAACCTCAGAAAAACCGGCCCCAGACTTCACCGACTTAAGCAGGTCAAGCAGGTACTCGTCAGCCAATATCAGCTTATTGTCCGCAGCGAACTGCAGCGACTCAGCGTGCTGGTGGAGGACGAACTTCCAGGCCGCGTTCTGGATGGTGGCTCGGGCAGCGGGGCTTTTACTGAAGTCCTCAAAGGATTGCGTAATAACGCCAGCTATGCCGTTATATTTACGCGCTCGCCGGAAGGCGGTTTCAATAAAGGCACCGGTCTTCATGTTTCCGAGCAAGGCCCAAGCTTCGTCGATGGCCAACAGCTTGGGAAT
The DNA here is from genome assembly GCA_024710535.1 of bacterium. Lineage (GTDB taxonomy): Bacteria > Bacteroidota > Ignavibacteria > Kapaibacteriales > UBA2268 > JANJUO01. Next base: position 3,797 of record JANJUO010000281.1, on the reverse strand, counting down.
CCTAACATCGGACAAGTACATTTCCTTTGTGATTTGATGGATACAGAGGGTTAGCACAACCGATTGTAATTCCGGGTCTGAGTTGAGCTCTTCTAGCTCGACCACGATGAATTTGTTGTCGAACTGGACTTGCCTAGGGCCTGTAAACCAAGGCGAGTACCGACCTATTGCAAAGGGGGCCAACTGAAATGCCAAATCCCTGGCCCTGTCGTCCGGGTGGGCCAAAAGCCAGTCGTAGACATCCTTGAGCTCGGTAGCTTCTCGCTTCAGGTCCCAAGCCGCCACCACCGCTGCCTCTAGAGCCTGGTATTCCCAAGAAGGGGTGTCTTCCTCCGATTGCAAAGGGTAGGCCATCTGACGCAGCAGAGCCTTCAGCATCGGAAGCATCTCGGCTAAATCCCGCTCTTCAGTTATGCCGTAGAAGGGGTTCATTGAAACCGGATTGTTAGGGTCAAAGATAAGGTTGACACCCCCGGCTATCTCGCAAGTGCGAAGATACGAACGTCCAACGTCCAACAGCCTGACCATACCGTCGCGGGCCAAAAAGTCAGCAACGATTTCGTTGATGAAGAACGATTTTCCAGAGCCCGACGCCGCTACAACCACAAAGTTGTAGTTCGTACTGGTTTCCAGCAAGTTGAACGAAGCCAATTGTCCGCGCCGCGAGACCAGCAGCGGCCCGCCATCTTCGGGTTTGTTACCGACCCAATCCCCCTGGGCAAAAAACAGGGAGGCTGCATTGATGGAATGCGCGGTGACCGCTCGCTGCATTCCCCGGTTGGGAGGGTCCATCGTAGGGGTATATTGAAGCGGGAGCGAGGCGATAAATGCCGGTAATGTAATAAACTTTTCAGCACTGGCGCGAAAGCCCGCACGGCGCCACAGGGCCGTGACATATTCCGTGTCTCGCTTGACATTGGGCAAATCGGTGATGATGTTTATCCCGGAGTAAATGCGCACCAACTGCTTTCCGCTTCTGGAGGTATCTAGTAACTTTTGCGTCGCTTCCCGTTTAGCGTACATATGGCTCATCATGGCCCGATACCATTCGGACTCTGACATCGCTTGTTTATTCAGTGCTCCTAGCTTAGCTGTCAAAGCGTCGCGCGCCTTATCGGCATCAAGAACATGAATGGTGGTGTACGCCCAGAAGGGGTTGGGAATGCGGTCTTCGCGGGAACTGGGCTCCCCCAGTAAGTTTGCCGTCATCGGCAGATAGACTTCATTCGGGTAGGTGTCCACCGTTATGGGGACTACAACCTTCTCGTTCTGTCTGGTGTGGCCACTAAATGCTATTCCGCCCTCGTCAATGACCCGCATCCGGGTATTGCGGTCCAGGATATCCAGGTAGGCAGGAATATCCGGCATGGCGTCACAAACCCTTGAGTGAGGGTCGACGTGCGGGTTTAATAATTCGCGGAGAACAAACTTGACTTCATCCTCCTCGAGAATACGGGAATGTATCCCAGCTCCTGAGAGGGCGCCTTGGACAGAATTCTGTAGGTCAGAAACTATTCGTACGAAAGACTCAAAATCCGCAAGACTTGCCGGGTCGCCGGTAAAGGGTACCCGCACGCTCATAAAGTACATAATGTTGCGAGGGTACATTTCCGTCTTCGGGAGCAGCGACGTATCCCCAATGCAATTGAGCATGAACTCACGTCGTTGAGTTGCCACGTTACGCAGAATTTCGTTCGTCGCTTTTTCCGTCCTGGCCAGAGCCCAGCGGTCAAGGAAGCTTTCAACATACTGAGAGGAAAGCACCGCCGATTGGATGATGGTGTCTGGAGGACAAGTGTTAATGATTGCCTCAAATTGAGGCTCGGCATCAACGCCCGCGACCAGCAGCGGAGACAGCTGCAGCATAAACCCAGCAGACGGCGCCTCGCCGTCATCCAGAAACAAAATATTGGTGTCGGCGTCGAACTCCCGATAATTCAACAGCCGGCTAAAGCTGAGGCGCTCAGACATGGCTTGGGCCGAAGCAAAAGGCACGGATTCAATCCCAGGCTCAGCAGGGGTTACCCAGTCCTTCAGCTTTTTAAAAAGCGCTCGAGTATTCATTTACCTAGTCCCGGCTTGGTTATTCAGACAGAGATTCTTGCGGCTGCGTGACGCCGTTCACGGTTTTGCCGGCAGGCGTATTCCCGGCTGGTTGAGCCTGCGACCCCGGCTGCGAAGTCACGTCTTTGCGTTCTTGCTTCTTCGGGGACACCGGCGTAAATCCATAAGTGTCAGGCATCACTGGTTTAAACACCCCAGAGGCCTCGCCAGGCGCCCGAAGAGAGCCGTAGGACCATTTTCCGGGAGTAGTAAAATACAAATACTCACCCCCGTGCAGGTGTCCGTCAGAGTCAGTCCAAGGCGCTGTCCACACCCGGTGCACTTTTGGTGGGATGAAGACAGGCTTACCGCGCTCCGCCGGTTGAGCATAGCCGGCGCTGACATAAGAGCCACTTTGTTCTGTGCGCTTACTTTCGGTCTCGAAAATGCTCTGGAATTGGCTGACATCCTCCACCCCCTTAGCTGCTTGATAAGCCCGGTCTATGGAAGCACACCGTCCGTTTTTGTCGGTCAGGGGGCACTCGTGCTTAGGGGATGAGACGCAGCCGGTAAGAGCGAAGACCGCAACGCCAATAAAAACTATTTTTTTCATAATTAACTCCTATATCAATCAGCGTAAACAAATTTAGTTGCTGTTGCCGGACAGTTGTTCTCGCGGGCTGTTCAGGTCAAACATTAAACCCATAATGACATACCGCCCCCGGCAATCTGTGTACATTTTTGCCCCGTTCAACAGGCTCAACTCCACCAACCCCTCTAGCTTGGAAGGCGCAGCCTTCGTGATTTGAGAGCCAGGGAGTAGCCCCTGCAGCCTAGCCATAACAGCGGTAGCTTGCTCCTGGGTAACAGGAGCCTCGCACAGGGGAGCGGTCGCATTAATAGGGAAATCCATAATAACTTCCAGTATAGCGCTCAGGTTTTTACTTGGTCGTCGCCTTCACGTCTTTAACGAAAGTAGTTCCTGTAGTATTCCATTGAAGAGATACTCCGTCCGTAAATACGATGCTGCCGGTACGGCCAATATCGATAGTGACAATGGGGAATATCGCTTCGGCTTCCTTCATGAAGAAATCAGCAAGAGTCTTACTTGAAGCAGAGGCACCCTGCAAACCCGCACCCTTCACTAAGTCCATCCCGCCAATCGTCGAGGTGGTACCTAGAGTCCCGGTGGATATTGTCCCTTGTGCCATCCCAAAAACAGTGGTCAAGCCTTGGGCGAACCCTGCGAGCGTAGCTTTTGCCAGCTTAGCGCCTTGGCGGTCGACAACCTTACCCCGCAAGCCGAGCTTGCCGTCCGAATCAACGACATACCCTTGCACGGGGCCGGACAAGACGAGGCTGTTCCGCTTGTCTACGCAACTTAACTGGGCGAGCCTGAAGTAGGCGCGCTCTGCTGACAAGTCTCCATAACCGCTAGCCAGCACAAAACATGACTTAAGCTGATATTTAGAATGATTAGGCAGAACGGCGTTGCGCTGTATGTGCATGAGCACCGGCTGCGGGTTAGACCTGGACGCCTGGGATGTGGCGGCATCCAAGCCGTGCAGCAGAGTAACCGGCGCAAAAGAACCCGGAGGCAAGTAACCTGCAAACTTGTTTTCCTTATAGGTCACATTAGCTTTGACCTCGGGAGCTTCTTCCGCGTCATCACCGAAGGACCCTGCCCCGGATTTCAAAGGCGGAGGGGTCAGTTCGATTGGTTTCTGCGACTCCGCAACCGGGGAAGGGGTTGC
>JANJUO010000232.1 GCA_024710535.1 bacterium | reverse complement strand
CAGTACCCGTGCGGTGCAGGCCATTCGCAAGGCGCAACACCTCGGCACGCTCGACGGCGCCATCGTCGGCATCGGCAACGCGCCGACGGCACTGATCGAACTGGTGCGCCTGATCCGCGAGGAAGGTGTACGCCCGGCGCTGGTCGTGGCGATGCCGGTCGGCTTCGTCTCGGCGGCCGAATCGAAAGACCTGATGATGTCGGTCGATGAAGTGCCATGGGTTGCCATCCGGGAGCGCAAAGGCGGCTCGACGCTGGTGGTCGCCGCCATCCACGCCTTGCTGTCGCTGGCCGAAGCCGAGCAAAAAAAGGCGGCATGACCGGCGAGAAGGTACGCAAGGGCGATTCACGGTGCCAGCGCGGCAACCGCACCGGCTTCACCACCGGTGCGTGTTCGGCCGCCGCCGCCAAAGCCGCCACCCTGGGTCTGCTGACTGGCGAGGTGCCGAGCACGGTATGTGCGCGTCTGCCCAATGGCCGGGATATGCGCTTTCCCGTTATCGAGGGACAAGTCACGGGCGAAGGAATTCACCGGATCGCCCATGCCGTTATCGTCAAGGACGCCGGTGACGATCCGGATGCGACCCATGGCGCTCACTTGACCGCGAATGTTCGCATCTTGCCTCACAGGCGAAGTGAGATCGTGCTCAAGGGTGGGGTTGGCGTCGGCATCGTAACCAAGCCCGGCCTGGGACTGGAGGTCGGCGAGCCAGCAATCAATCCGGTACCACAACGCAATATCCGCGAAAACGTCGAGGCCGCGGCCGGCGAACTGCTGGCCCATGATGGCCTCGAAATCACGATCTCCGTACCCGATGGCGAGGAAAGAGCGCGCAAGACCCTGAACGCCCGCCTCGGCATCCTCGGCGGCATCTCCATCCTCGGCACCACCGGCATCGTCCGTCCCTACTCGACGGCCGCCTTCCGTGCCAGCGTGGTGCAGGCCGTCGAGGTGGCGGCGACGCAGGGGCAGACGCATGTCGTGTTCACCACCGGCGGGCGCACCGAGAAATTCGCCATGCGCGAACTGCCCGAACTCGACGAGGCCTGTTTCGTGCAGATGGGTGATTTCGTCAAAGCCGCCGTCGCCACCGCCATCAAGCGCAGGATGGCCCACGTCACCGTCGGCGCGATGGTCGGCAAGTTGACCAAAATGTGCCAGGGACTCGCGGTCACTCATGCATGGAAAGCCGAAGTCGACCGCGACATCCTGGCCGCCTCGGCGCAGGAGGTGGGCGCACCCGCCGACCTCATCGAGGAAATTCGTGCCGCCGAGACCGCGCGCTTCGCCGCCGAACGGCTGGCCGTACTCGGTTTGGCCGAGGCCTTCCACCGCCGCCTGGCCGGCAAGGCCATCCAAAGCCTGAAGACGAAATACCCCGGCAGCTACCGGCTCACTGTGCTGGTCTGCGATTTCGAAGGGCGCTTCATCTGCCGCGTCGAAGAGCACGAGGTGCCGGCGTGAGCGTGACCATCATCGGCATTCTCGACGACGGCTGGGCCGGGCTGTCCGACGCGGCGCGGCGCCGTCTCGCCAGCGCCGACTTTCTGCTCGGCGCGGCGCGCACGCTCGCCCTGGTCAGGCCGCATCTGGCCGCCGGCTGCAAAATGCGCGACATGGACGGCGCGCTGAGCAAAACCCCGGAATGGATCGAAGTCGCGCGGGCGGCAGGCCAGTCCGTCGCCGTGCTGGCGACCGGCGACCCGCTCTGCCACGGCATCGCGGCCTTCCTGCTCGGCAGGCTCGGACGCGACGGAATCGAGGTTCTGCCCGCGCCGTCGACGCTGCAAATCGCCTGCGCCCGCTGGAAAACGCCGTGGCAGGATATCGCCATCGCCTCCTGCCACAGTGCCAACGCCGGCGAATGGCGCGCTGGCGCGACGCCGGAACACGGCCTCTACCCGGTCATGCGCGCCATCGCGCAAAACCGCCGCGTCTTCGCCTTCACCAGTCCCGAAAACGATCCGGCCCGCCTGGCCCGTGCGCTGCTGGCCGCCGGTTACAGAGAGGCACGGCTGTCCGTCGCCAGTCGCCTGCTGCTGGAGGACGAAAAGGTCTGGGCCGACATCGCCGTGGCGGATGCCGCCGCCATGCAGTTTGCCGAGCCGAGCGTCGTGCTGATCGAACGCGCGACTGACGAATCGCCACGTTTTGGACTCGAAGACGATGAATACCGGCAACGCACCCCCGAAAAAGGTCTCATCACCAAGCAGGAAGCGCGCGCCCTCTCGCTGGCGAAACTGCGCCTGAAGCCGGACGCGGTCGTCTGGGACATCGGCGCCGGTTCCGGCAGCGTCGGCCTCGAAGCCGCGCGCCTCGCGCCGCAGGGCCATGTCTGGGCCATCGAGAAGAACGCGGACGATGCCGCCAACGCCCGCGCCAATGCGGCGAAATTCCGCGTCGGCAACTACACGCTGGTCGAGGGCAAGGCCCCGGCCCATCTCGACGGCTGGCCCGATCCGGATGCGGTCTTCATCGGCGGTTCGGGCGGCGAACTGGCCGAGTTGATCCGCCTGGCTCTCGACCGGCTGAAACCCGGCGGCAGGCTGGTGATGAACTTCGTCACGCTGGAAAACCTCGCCATGGGGACGGCCGCGCTCAAGGGCAGCGGCGCGGACTGGGAAGTCGTGCAACTCCAGGCCAGCCGCAGCCAACCGATTCTCGATCTGCACCGCCTGGCGGCGCAGAACCCCATTTGGATCATCACCGCAAGCAAGGATTCTTCATGACCCGTTACGGCAAACTGATCGGTGCCTCGCTCGGCCCCGGCGACCCCGAACTCATCACCCGCCGCGCCTGGGCGGCGCTGCAATCCGGCGCGCGCTGGCTCTACCCGGTGAAGAAGGCCGAGGAAGCGTCCTATGCGCTGTCCATCGTCGAGCGCGGCGGCCTGGAGCGACCGGCCGACGCCGTCGAACTGGTGTTCCCGATGACGCGCGACGCCGAGGTTCTCGCCAAGGCCTGGGCGCGCGCCGCCGAGCAGACCGTCGCGCTGC
>JANJUO010000225.1 GCA_024710535.1 bacterium | reverse complement strand
ACCTGCACCGGCATTTACCGAGAGAATGGCATTACGTTGATCATCAGCACCGCCAAGCATATTTCTAACTTCAAGAGATGACACCTTTTCCTCAGCATTGTCGATTTCTGTATTAATCTCATTTTCTAGACTGCTGTCTTCGGTTTCATTTGCGATTTGCCACATTGCTAATGCATCATCAACAGTATTTTTGATGAAATTATACGACTCAATCCATTCTTTTGCTTCTGAAATTTCTCTCATCAATTTCTGGGCAGAAATATTATCATTCCAAAATCCATCTTGATGCGTAATTTCCTCTTTTTCTTTGATAGAAATTAATTTCCCGTCAATGTCAAAGAAACCTCCGCAATTTCTCGGTTCTTTCTATCAAATCTTCAATTTTATCTTTTTGAGGTTCAAACATTTTTTTATTCTTTAATTTTTAAAATACAAAAATACAAAAATTTTGCGAATCTATATTGATTTTTGGCTATGTTAGTGATTCGCTTTATTATGTTTAAATTTTCTTCTTTATTGAAATTGCTTTTTGCTCATTTTCTTTAACTCTAAATTCTACAATTTTTTTTATCAATTCAATAGGTAATTCTTTATCTTTTGGAAACTGAATTGCACCCTTTGAGTACTTGTAGTTTTGCAATTCATCTTTGAAATTTTCAATTCCAGATGGACTTGGATAGAATCCAAAATGATTTGACGAAACAGCAAAATGAACCAAATTTCCTAAATAATAAAATGTTGGCATTTGATAACTGATTTTTTCTACTGCATCAGGGGCAGATTGCTTTATAGTTCGCCGAAAAATATTCAATATCTCTTGAATATCTGCTGGAAATTGCTGTATATAATCGTCAATATTTTTGTAATTTGTCATATTATCCACAAAAATTACAAATCTACAAAATAATTTTAAGTGAAACTAAATATTTTGTTTTCAATTCTATATTTTTTTGTAATTTTGTTTTTTGTGAATTACTTGGAGTTTTTATGAAAATCAGATTCTTTCAATTAATTATATTTTTTGCCTCTTTGAATTTGTTAATGGCACAAAATCCGAATTATGATGAAAATTTGGCAAAAAAATTGGGTTCCGATGACTATGGAATGAAAAAATATTTTTTTGTAATTCTTAAAACAGGATCAAACACCACAAGCGATAAGAAATTTACAGACAGCTGTTTCAAAAGCCATTTTCAAAATATGAATAAAATGGTCGAGCAAAATAAACTGATTGTTGCCGGTCCAATGGGCAAAAACGACAAGTCGTATAGAGGAATTTTTATCATTGATGCCGAATCTAAGGAAGAAGTGGAGAAATTGCTCGATGGTGATTTATCAATAAAAGAGAAATTGCTCGAAGCAGAAATTTATAATTGGTATGGCTCTGCCGCTTTACGAGAATACCTGCCTTATTCAGAAAAAATTTGGAAATCTAAACCTTAATTATTTTGGAGTAATTATGAAAAATTATATAATTGAAATCAAATGGGGAATTATTTTCGTTATTATGCAACTTGCTTGGATGACAATGGAAATGCTATTTGGATTTCACGATAAAAATATTGCAAATCATGCAATTATTACAAATTTTGTGATGATACCCGCTGTTACAATTTATGTTTTGGCACTGCTTGATAAAAAGAAAAATTTCTTTCAAGGCAATATGAGTTATAAACAAGGATTAATTTCAGGTGCTATTATAAGTGTAGTGGTCACAATATTCAGTCCGGCAACTCAGTATATTGTTTCTATGTTGATTACACCGGAGTATTTTGCTAACATCATTAAATATTCAGTCGAAAATGATTTGATGACACAAACAGAAGCAGAAGAAATGTTTAATTTGAATAGTTATATCATCCAAACTTTACTTTTTACACCAATTATGGGCATCATTACCTCAGCAATTGTTGCCTTCTTTGTAAGATCAAAGGAATTAAAAAGTTAAAAAGTTGTGAAAGAAACATTTTTTTGATGTTGGTGAACTAAACCCAAGCTTAGTTCCCAATAAATTTATTTACCTTAACCAAGATGGGCTTGGTTACGAGTGCTAAAAATTCTATGCTAATAGCTAAACTTGACCGAGTTGAAAATTACTTGTCTCTCAAGAATTGAAAACAGCTCTTCAAGGAAGCGATATTGATATTGAACTTAGCAGTAAAAAATGTACATTATATTTTAAGGAAGAAATATTTCAAATCAATTTTTATTGAAAAATAAATTTATACCTTATTAACTTAAGTTGTAACTAATCTAAAATTTTCTAAATATAAAAAGACGATATCTTTAATTTTATTTTTTGTACCAACTTTGTCGAATAAAAAATCCTCTCTGTTGAGGATACACAGCGAAATATGTCCATGTAAAATATGAAAAAAAGATTCAGCCAATACTAAAGATTCTGTAAAACATCTACCTGTATATTCTTCAATAAATTTAGCTAAAGTTTTTAAACCCGGTTCTATCTCGCGAGCAATTTTTTCTTTGACTTTTTCCATTGCTTCCTTCGGATATTCCTGCATGAACATAATTATATAATACTCTCTATTTTCGAATCCAAACTTTATAAATGAGTCGAAATAAGCTTCGATTTTTCCTTTCAATCCTTCTGCAATATCCAATTCTTTTGAAATAGAATGAGCAAGCATAAGGCGACCTTCGAGAATAAGATGATAAATGATTTCATCTTTATTTGAAAAATGATTATATATGCTTGCTGCTTTTATTCCTGCCAGACTTGCGATTGATCTCAAGTTGAGATTAACATATCCCTTTTCAGCGAGCTCTTTTTTGGCTGCTTCGATTATTTCAAGCTTGTAATTTTTTTTCGGCATATTAAAAACTAACTTTGTTAGTATTTGTAAATTTCTTATTTTTGAACAATTAATATGTACAAATATATGAAAAAGGTTGAAAATATGAAACATTTTTTAGTTATGATTTTTCTTGTAACGCTAATCTCATGCACTTACGATGATTGCATAACTGGAAACAACAATTTCATTGAAAAATCGAGTACTCCTGGCAATTTTGAAAATGTTGTTAATTCATTCCCAGGTAAATTAGTTCTAAAAAAAGGTTATTCATTTGTTAAGTATTCGATTGAATCTAATATTGAAAATTTACTCGATGTGAATGTAAGTAGTGGAACTTTGAAGTTTTCTCAATATGGTGAGCAGTGTTTTGATTCTCATGGTATCGATTTTGAAGTGTTTTCTCAAAATTACAAAGAACTTAAAAATAATGGCAGTTCCGATTGGACATCTGATTTCCTTGAGTTTGATCCAAGTATTGTTTCAAACGGCTCCGGTGATATTGCATTGGTAGGGAAATCTGAGAATCAAAGTGTGCTTCTATCAGGATCTGGCAATGTTGATCTCACCGAAATGCCGACTCAAAATATAACTGTACGAAATAATTCATCCGGGAATGTAAGAGCAAAAGCTCGAAAAAACGCTTTTATTGTATTAAATGGCTCAGGTAATGTAGAAATTGACAGCTTGATTGGGGTGCTCAACGCTGAAATAAATGGTAGTGGGAATTTGATTTACTCCGGGAATCCATCGAACATAATCATTCGTAACTCGGGCTCCGGGAAATTAATTAAAAAATAGGTGAACAATGAAACCGTTAAAATTTTTGTTTTTGTTTTTGATGTGCTTTCCGCTTTCATCACGAGCAGAACATAGTTTGTTTCTCTCGTTTGATTACCTGCAAAGCAAAGAATTCTTCAATCATGGAATTCTTTTCGAAGGGCAAGATTTTAGATTAGGCTATAGAAACACATCGATAATTGGAAAGAATATTATTGAGCTCGAGAGTGCTTTGAAGTTTGGAACATCAAATGGCAAGGATATTCTCGGGTTGAATATTGCAATCCAGCCCTTCAAGCTGTTTTGGGGTTGTAAAGTTGATATTATTGATCAAATAACTACAAAATTCGGCTTCGAATTGGGCACATACTATAAGTTTTCATTGTATCCGGACTTGCAGATGAGTGATGATTTCTGGATTACTGCTTATACATTAAGTCCTTCTTTGATTGTGGAAATACCTTTTAAAAAAAGCAAGTTGAGGCTGAAGTCGTCAAATTCATTATTGAGTTTGATTTCAAGACCAGACAGTAAAAAAGATGAGTATTATTTTTCTTTACGTGCCGGAGATATTCTAAGTGATATTCACAGCAATTTCTCTATCAATTTGCCTTTTTCATTTAATTGCTTTGATTTCGAAGCCGACTACAATTTTATATTGTTCAATAAGCATTTTTCAATTGGTTATTTTTTCAAACATTTAGAATATTCCAAAAATCCTGAAATAAAAGAACTGAATCATGGAATTAAATTGGAATATTATTG
>JANJUO010000220.1 GCA_024710535.1 bacterium | reverse complement strand
ACTTGCTGTGTTGTCCTCGAATTCATATATTTCTTCGAATTGGTTTTTGCCCTGAACAATGTCATTAATTTTGAAAATGATCAATTTTTGGATTCCATTTGGATCGGCATAAGTTCCTGAGAGCAACTTTCCATCAGGCGAAATATCCAAATCAAAAAATTGATAGCCAAAAGGAATTGTATAGAATTCTTCAACATTTTCATAAGGTGGCAAAATTCTTGAAATAATACTTCTACCGTTATAATTCCTTACTCCCCAAAGAGATTGATCAATTTTATTTATTACCGGCTCGCCAAATCTTTGAAAATTATTGCGTTTAATTATATCTCCGCTTTCAATATCAATCATCACCAAATCACGAAAATTATTATTGTTTTCTGTAATGAAAATAGTTCCGGAAGATTCATTGTATGCCATATTAGTTACAAAATATAATCGAGGGGACATCACCGGAACAATTTCTCGAATGCTTCCGTTTGAAAGATTGATTTCTGCAATATGAGCAAGTTTACCAGGATAATTTATCGCCGCAATTATACTATTTCTTTTTTTATCATAAAATTGTCTTGAGGCAGAGCCAAGAATTTTATCGGTAATTTTGATCTGTTTTGTAATTGGATTTTTTTTGATAATTTCTAAATTTTCATTCTGGAATTTATGCTCAAAATCAATCCAATTATCCCAAGCAGTCTGAATATCAATTCCATAAACTTTCTTGAATTGAGAAGCAAAAAAACCGTAACTTGAGTCGCTTCTTGTATAGAAATCCATCAATTTTTCCACCCCAAAATTGCTCGCAAGATAACTAACAAATCTTGCTCCATAAAGATATGCATTTGCTCCAACCATAAAATCAATTGTTGAGCCCTCGGTTTCCAAACCAACCGGCTTATAAAACTTGCTGTTATCCAAAACCATTGTTCTGAATACCATTTCATCATATCCGCCAAGCATTCTACCACTGCCGCCATTCATCACTGTTTCCATAAAAATAGCAATTCCTTCGTGAAACCATCTTGGACTATACCAGCGACTTGATGCAAGATAACTATAAATCATCGATAGGGGATTAGTATTGTCATTTATCGGCTTTCCGAAGAAAATATTCCGAAAAAAGTTCTCGCTTGCTCCCGGCTTATCGCACATAACAATATGAGTGAGTTCATGACTTGCCAGCCAAATCATACGCTCATTAGAAGGCATATTTTCGTAAATATTATCAAATGGATTAACGCAGAACATCACAAAATTGAAAGGAAGCGCCACTGCACCTCCATTTCCAAAATCAGAAAAATCATTCACAAAAACAGATATTTTCCCTTTTTGCTGATAATCAAAAATCTTTTTATGTGCATTTTGTGCATTGATGAAACTTCTTGCAGTATGAGGAATTAGATAAGAATAACCATTGCCATAATATATAAACTCAAAATCACCAACCGAGTATTTATAAATTCCCGATTCCTGACTTTGTATTTTCAAGGACAAAATCAGGAATACAGTGATTAAAATCATAGATTTTTTATTCATTCAATTTACTTATTTAATTGTTTTGACAACTATTGTGCGGAACCCAATTGATTATGACTGGAAATTGCATTCAAATTGTCAAAATTCCAAGAAATAATTCCCTTCATATCTTGGTTAAACAAACCTAATTGGAATTGATTAATTGCATTGATTGTATTTGCATTAGTATAATCAATTTGATATGATTTGTCTTGATTTAAAACAAATTTCAGGTTTTGACTATTAATGAATTCTGATATACTTCCAACAGGTATAAGTCCTTTTTGAGTATTTCCAAATTGAGCTTCAATCAATTCAGAATTAAATACAAAACCCAAATTGGTTTGGTTAAAACCAAAATAATTACCAGCACCCATAAATAAAATTGGATTATTATTTCCTAATCCACCATTTCCGCCATTACCTCCTTGACCTCCTAAAGCTTGAGCACCATTTCCTCCATTACCGCCCAATGCATTACCTAATACTAATTGGTACATACCTACTTTATCTTTTGGCATTCCTTCTATTTCGATACCTTTAATAAATGATGCAGCAAAACCAATTGCATTAGTGAAACCTCCAGCATATACTCCTTTTTGATTCTCAGAACTGTTTATTGCAAATAATTTTACAATATTTTTTGGATTATTGATAACTTGTATTGATGAAAATGAAATTTTGCTTGTATCGCCAACACTGATTCCATACATAAAATTGTCGATTACAATTCTATCTTTTAAATCTTTAAGAGCATTGATATGTTTTACTTTGTTTTTATCATTTTTCAATGCAATATCAATACTGCCAATAGTTGCTTCAAAAATTGAATCACGTATCAAAAATTGTGTAGCATAATTATAAAATTGCTTCAATTGCGACTCTACATCTGCATTTACCGGCTTGTTTTTATCAATATGAAATTCTATCAAAGTACTGACAACCTTCTGAACTGTGGTATTATTATTTTCGATGAAGGTACTAAACTCGTTAATTTGTTCAATTGCCGAACTAATTTCAGGAATACCTTTAAATTCAGTGAGCTCCGGTAGCCAAACTTGATTAAAAGTTTCTTTGATATACAAAGCAAAATCTCCGAATTGAACCAAATCAACTATTGTTCTTTTTGTAAGATTAGAATCTTTTAGCAACTCGCTATTGAGTATTATATCGCCATCCTGCAAAGTATTTTGCTTATATTTCTCCGCTTTCGTAAAAGCACCCGATGCATCGGACTCCGAAACAGGGGGCCAATACAAAGAAAAAATTATCAAAACAATACCTAACAAAACTGCAATAACAATCAACAAAATTTTCTTATTCATTATAAAATCTCCTATAAACAAAATATATAACTTTATTTAATTAAACTTATGCAAAATTAACAAAATAATTTGATAATATTGTATTATTTTTCTAATCAATTATTTTATATCCAATTGACTCAATTTTTGATTTGATAATTTCTTCATCAATATCACCGGAATAATATACGCAATTCTCTACAAGTGATACATTTATGTCATTTATTCCATTAATTTCAGACATTGCTTTCTGCACATTATTTACACAATGATTGCAAGTCATACCGGCTATTTTAATTTTTTTCAAAGTTGAATTCTTTTCTCTTTTTGAATATTTTTTTGAAAACTTCGAGCCATAATTATATACAATCAATCCAGCAAAAATTACCGAAAAAATTATTTTTATTTCTTCATTTTCAACGCAATCTGTATGGCATGGCAAACTCTCAACATAACTTTGCATAATTCCCAAGCTATTCAAAATGAAATCCAAAAGATAACCCATAAGAATTGAGGAAAGTATAATCGTAATTAAATAAATAGTTGTAATTTCTTTGCCAAGAGATTTGCCAATTATTGCCAAACTTGCAGAATTTGTTGCCGGACCTGTTGCAAGAAACACAAACGCAACTCCCGGGCTAAATCCTTTTGCTATCAATGTTAATGCAATTGGAATAGAGGCAGTGGCGCAAACATACATTGGAATACCTATAGCAATCAAAATTAGCATTCCAATAATGCCATTTCCAATGCCGAGTGTAGCAAAATAATCTGCTGGTATGAAATAGGCAATCAGCCCCGAAATTATAACGCCAACTATAAATTGAGAGGAAATATCATCAACAAAATCTACAAACGCATATTTTAATGATGGAATAATTCTCTTTTTTATTGGTAATGTATGAATTGTATCCGAGATTTCTCCACAGCCATCATCGCAAACAGGTGCTTTGGGAAATTTATCTTGTTCAATTATATTGAAGTTGATTTTCTTTGGATCGAAAGCAGGTTTTGGCTTTGGAATTTCTTTCTTTCTATCAACAAAATTTGCAATGAGCCCACCAACTAAGCCCATAAATAATGCCGCTAATGGTCTAAAAATAGCAAAAACTGGTCCAAGTAAGCCATAAGTTGCTATGATTGAATCAATTCCTGTCTGTGGAGTAGAAATCAGAAAAGATAGAGTTGATGCTTTTGAGGCACCGTTTTTATGAAGATATACAGTAGTGGGCACCACTCCACATGAACAAAGTGGAAGGGGAATGCCAAAAAGTGCTGCCTTCAAAACAGATTTGAAGTTATTTTTGCCAATATGTTTGCTGATTAATTGCTTATTAACAAAAATATTAAGGAGAGCAACAAATGCCAGCCCAAGCATTATGTAGGGCGACATTTCCAAAAACATTTTGTAAATTTCATACAAAATGCTATTAAAATCTATATTCATAAATAATTTCCAAAATTAATTTTATAAGTAGCAAAATTACCAAAAATTCAATTCAAATCAAACTTACTTCAAATAAATTAAAATATTACTTTAATATTTATAATTCAAGACAAAATATTCAATTTATTAATTGCTAAATTTACCAAATCTTCTTATTTTTGATATTCGGGGATTAGTTACGTTTGTAACAAATATTCTTTATTTTTCGAAGTTCTTTTTTTCTCATTTTTAAGGTTAAAAATCTATGGAAAACGGAAAATTTCAAATATTGATTATTGATGATAGCACAACATTCATTAAAATTGCGAAAGATATGATCTTGAAGCACATTTCTGATGTTCAAGTATGGGAGGCGGCTAATGGAATGGAGGCATTAAGAATTTTGGGGAATCATGAAATTGACCTGATTCTTTTGGATGTTTTTATGCCTGTTTATGATGGCTTCGAAATGGCAAGAGTTATTCGCTTGAATGACAAAACCAACAAAATCCCTATTATTTTCATTACTGGCTCCGATCCAAATAAAGAATTGGAGTCGAAAGTTATGACTTTGGGTGCTGTTGATTATCTTATGAAGCCATTTACTGATATAGAACTTACAAGAATGATTAGATTATACTTGAGATTTGTGAAATGGGAACGCGAAATTAATTCAAAACTTGACAACAAAAATATTGAATTAAAAAAAGAAATCGAAGAGCGCCGAAAAGTAGAAAAAACTCTTTTGGAATTGACAAAAAAACTTAAAGAATCAAACCTAACCAAAGATAAATTTTTCTCCATAATTGCACATGATTTGAAGAATCCTTTGGGAGCATTCAAAAATGTAACAACTCTTTTGGCAGATGATTTTGAAGAAATGGAGAAAGATGAAGTTTTGGAATTTCTTCTTTTGATGAAAGATTCAAGCGATAAGTTATTTAGCCTTCTTGAAAATTTATTACAATGGGCTCGCTCTCAGCAAGGACTTATAAAATGTTATCCAACTGAGCATAATTTATATGAAATTGCAAATAATATTGTTGAAATAATGCAAAGTATGGCAGACAATAAAAAAATCAAACTAAAAAATAATATTCCGGTTGAATTGAAAATTATCGCTGATGTCAATATGATTAATACTGTTGTTAGAAATCTGGTTTCAAATGCAATAAAATTTACTCCTTTAGGAGGGAATGTTTGGATCGACTTTGAGAGAAATGGTGATAAAGTTACGGTTTCTGTAAATGATAATGGCGTTGGAATCAGCGAGGATGATATTCCAAAACTATTTGATATTGGCGAAAGTCATTCTTCTCTTGGTACAAATATGGAAACCGGAACTGGCTTAGGCCTGATTATGTGTAGAGATTTCATAAACAAACATAATGGCGATTTGTGGGTGGAAAGCAAAGTAGGGAAGGGCTCATCATTCAAATTTACACTTGATCTTGCAGGCGGTGTTCCTGAAATAATGCTATAAATTTTGGCTGAATGATAAATTTTCCTTAATTTTGTAATTCAAAATCGGGATGTAGCGCAGCCCGGGTAGCGCACCACTTTGGGGTAGTGGGGGTCGGCGGTTCAAATCCGCCCATTCCGACATTAAAGTATAAAAACGTTGAAAATAGTAGGTTTTCAGCGTTTTTTTTTATTCCTAAAATCGCTTATTTTTAACGGCAAAAACCTTACTGAAACGTTACTGATTTTCAATTCTACTAACTAAGCCCAGATTAACTGCCTTCAATTTAATTTATCGGAGCTAAGTTGTGGTTTGCTTTCGAGTGCCAAATCTTATATTTTCAAATGGTAAGTTCTATAAACATAAAGGGCTCCAATATGAATACTGAAGCCCTAAGGTTTATCAATGAAAGCTTTTTGTTTGATTACAATACAAATTGTAATTGAGATTGTGGAGTGCGGCAGTCCATATCCAAACCACGGTCGCGGTGGTCTGTGATTTCTGCTGAAACGCCGATTGCTCGCCCAATCAAGAATAAAATGAATACCAAATCTTGAATTTGTTCTTTTGAGATTTTATTATTTTGGAAGTCGTTCCATACTAATTTTAATGCTATAACTGAAATAACTGCATCAACATTAACGCAGAAAATATTCTTTGTAGCGCCTTCGTTGAATAATTCAACTACTAATTTATGATAGAAATCGAGGAAAATATTATAAATTCCAGCTTTTTCCATTTCATTTTTCACAAATTCTTCTCTTGGATCGATATTAACATCATTGCCTTTGAATACAGGATGATTCACACAAGGAATGCGACTGTAACTTAGTTTTCCGCCATCTTTTTCGGATTTGACATAATCGCGATAGATTTTTGCAGCATTATTTGCAAGTGCTTTGATGTCTGTATTGTGAGTGGCATCGCCCGGGTTGCTCAATTTTGTATCTTTGAATACATTCAAAAGATATTCCACTGCCTCAAAACCATTTCCACCATGAGCAAATCCTGTATTTACCAAGAATCCGGCATAACAAACAGGTATATGATTACGAGCAGAAACAGATTCTTTTGCACCTTTTGCTGAAATTGTGCCTGGACCATTTGTCAAAGTCAAGCCGATAACATATTTCAATTCAGTAAGTTCAATATCATTTGGCTCACGATTAAATAAAATCTTGAAAGTATTTTTTGTGAATGAATCAGTCATATTAACTGTTTTCATTTCAGTAAGTTTTTGCCAGAATTTGTTTTTGTTGCGGTCAAGAACTGTAAATGCAACAAGATTTGCAATTACATAGAAGTAACTCAACGCATCTTCTGCAGTTTCGCGAGTGATACGTTTTTCGAGCATTGGCTTCCAGAAAATGCAAAGCCCAACAGTTGCGAGCAAAAATTCAAATTTATCTTTGATGAAAAGATTTTTTTCCTCTGCAAGTTTGATAATAAATTGGGATAATTGCAAAGATTCGCATTTCTTTTTGGAATTTTTCACTTCTTTATAAAGAAAATCGCCAAGTTTCAATTCTTCAACTTCTTTATCAATCAAAATTTCCTTTAAAATTGTATTGATAACTTTTTCGCTATAATGTGTAGTAGTTTCTGTAATGCCATTTTCACGAATCAAATCAATCAATAATTTTGAATAATGTTTAGTTTTTTTGATGTAAGCATTATTGCCAATTGAGAGAATTTGTGAAGCCAGATAAGCATTTGGAGAGCATCCGTTTTTCTTTGCATAATCAATGGCATCCATTCTTTCAGGATCAACTTTGAGCAACAAATTCAAAAGCATATTAATTGTTGGAATATCTTTTTCATCGGGCATAACTTTTGCCAATGAGAAATAAATATTTTCTTCAAGAGAATATTTTGATAAATCAAGAATAGTTTTGCCGTGAAGTTCTGCCACTTGAGTAACGGGGTCCATTTTAGAAGCACCGGATTTATCAGCCATATTTTGGCGAAGATAATTAGCACCAATATTTTTGTTGAATTCAAGAATTTGCTGGTTATATGGCTCAATTGCTTCAACGACAGGCATTTTTAACGAATCAGGCAATTGAACAAAATTATCAGACATCCATAATTTCAAACTCAAATCGCCTGTAGATTCAAAGTCAGCTTCTTCGTCAATTTTTTTATAAACTGCATCCATCGCTTTTGGAAAATCTTGAATTGAAGCCACTCTAACGCCTAATTTGCTTACAACTGGATTTTCCGGGTCAAAAACTCCAACTCCAAAATAATCATCAAACCATTTTTCTTTTGTAATAGCATCATCGCCACCACCAGAAAGAGCTCCAGCATGACCGCATGAACGGGTTAAATCTTTTTTCCATCTACCAGTAACGCAAGCCACAATCGGCTTGTTGAAACTGAATTTCCTTTCCTTTATCCAATCAAGAGCAACCTTTTCGTAATAGCCACCCGGCTCACTATAAAGAGCGATAGCTTTTGTTCGTGGGTCGTTTTGTGCCGCATAAAGAAATTCCGGTAACGCAAAATGAATATAAACATCTTTGCCCGAACTAACTGCCGAAGAAATTCCAAAACCACCTGTTCGCAAGTATTCTGCAATCGTTGTTGTGAAATTTC
Organism: bacterium; assembly: GCA_024710535.1. Taxonomy (GTDB): domain Bacteria; phylum Bacteroidota; class Ignavibacteria; order Kapaibacteriales; family UBA2268; genus JANJUO01. The sequence continues at coordinate 1,047 of JANJUO010000220.1, read as the reverse complement.
CAGAATTTGAGTGAATTGCAATTGAGCCTGGTTTTAAAGTTTCTTCTGGATGGTCACCACCAAGTGCACCACCAACTCTTACATGATCCCAAACATTTGCAACACCCAGACAATTTGCACCAATAACATCAATGCCTGCTTCTTGGCACATGAATCTAATACACATGGAATCTTTGGACGAAACTTTTTCGGTAACAATCACAATTTTTGATAACTTTTCATTGTAATTGATTAATTCGGAAACTGCCTGACTAACAGCAGATGGCGGAAGATAAATTACTCCTGTATCGAATTCAATACCAGCACGCATAACATCGCGAATAGAGCGAAATACTGGAATATTTCCAATTTTGGTTTCAACCACGCCCTTTCTACCATATTGAACACCTGCAACTACGTTTCCACCACTATATTCATGGGAAATTGGAGTAACTTTACGGCTTTCAGAACCCATTATATTAATAACACATACTTTCGATTTTTTAGTAACCAATTCCTCAAGAGAATAAATACCAACATAATAAGGAAATGGCTTTGTTTGTAACTGTCTCATTTTATTTAATAACCTATATTTTCAAAATTAATTATAAGATAAATTTATTAATGTAGTCGTTTTTGCCTTCAGCTGACCAATATTCATCGATTTTCTTAGCGTAATCAAGCACTTTAATCATCGAAGAATCATATCCGAAGAATTTGTACGGTAATTTTAATGTATCAAGAATATCTTTTGCATAAAACATACCTTGAATCAAGTTTGGACCACCACGACCAATAACTGTATAGATTGGCTTTCTGCCATTTAATGCAATGTCGTCTCGAAGTGCATCAAAAACGCCTTTCAATGTAACATAAATGTCAGTGTTGTTTGCTTTTCCGCCGATAATTAATAATACATTTGCTTGATTTATCCAATTACTGAATACAATTTTACTAATTTCATAAATCTTTTCATAAGGTGGATTTCCACCAAAGTCAGATGCAAAAATTGCTTTGCTTCCCAAAGTTTCGGTTGCCGCAGAATTTGCACCGCCACCAAACATATAT
>JANJUO010000212.1 GCA_024710535.1 bacterium | reverse complement strand
GGAATAGCCGGTTTGAAAATTTTCAGCAAATAATCAGAATCAGAAATTGCAATCTAATTGAATATATAAGCGTTCATCGATGTTGCCATTGATTTCATTCAATCCACTACTTAATTTGGATATATTGTTTTTTTGCGTTTTAGCGTATTTCATTCTAATTGCAAATTCTTTAATTGGCATAAATGACATATACATATAAAATCTTGTACCTTTGCCATAGTTTGCACTTGTTGCCATTATTCCGGGGATTGAATACTCGTATTGCCAAATTGCACTATCGTAACTATCTGTTGAATAATAGGCAATTCTTCCGCCCAAATCAAAAAATTCATTCAATTCAAAGTTCATATCCAGAAAGCAAGCAAAACCCGTTTCTGATGCTTTATTGTCCGAAAAATCAGAATAAATTGCCTCTACTCTTTCGCGAATTGTAAACTTTGCTCCAATTTTATTTTGCAAGTCGATTCTACTGCTAAATTTTGTTTCAGGATAAGAACTACGATTCTTGTAATTATCGGTAATTGCTTGAGTTTTTGATTCGTATTTCAATCTAAATAAATATAAATTATTTTGAGTTTGTTTGAACCTATATTCTGCAAAAAGATCAGCTCCACTTACGATAAAAGGAACACTAAAAGTTCTGCCAATTGATGAGTATTTATCGAAATAAAAAGCAAGTTGCGATTGGTTTGAGATTTTAAGTTGAATACCCGAATAAATTCCATATTCATTACTCGGATATGAAAATTCGCCAAAATTATAGCCAAACATTGAGCGGAAGTCTTTGGAAAAATATCGAGGGTGTACAAGCATTTTCAGATTGTTAATTTCATAAGTAAAATTAGATTTCAAGGCAATATTTTGATTGTTGTCACTACTGAATTCTGCCATCGCCGAAAAATTATTTTTGAAGTAAGAATAGAAAATTGAGCCAAATAATCCGCCCTTACCATCAATCAGAGATGAAGACTCACCGTTGATTTCCTTATCATAATTGAGATACAATAAAACTGCACCCATAGTAGAATTTGAGTCATTTTTAATTAAATTTACATAGCCCATAGATTCATTTAGAGTGTTTCTTTTTGAGATTTCGGTTTCAGTTCTGAAATATCCTGCATTATAAATTGAGCTTACGAAATTATTTTCCTTGTCAATTGTGGCGGCTCGATTAACATTTGAAATGCCGGCAGAAAATTCATAATTTGAATTGATTTTGTAATTTAATGCTAATCCACGAAAAAAATTAAATTCAAGAGATGATGAATACAAATTTGCTCCTTTTCCTGTTTGCGTTGCGGGATAGAAAACCTCGCTACCTTTCGAAGCACCAAATTGCCTCCAAAGTAGTGTTCCCATACCGATTGAAGTTGTAAAATCTCCCAAAACTAATTTCATATATTCATTTTTATAACTAACTCCTCCGCTCATAAAATCATTTAAATACTTCTCGCCAGCCGATTTGTCTGTTAGAAAACTTGCTGATACATTTTTGGAATTATACTTAATTCTTTGATATAAATCAAGTTTACTACCTTGAAATGATGAATCGGAAAAGCCCTTTTGTGTTTGAAAATTATTCTGACTTCTTGCTCTGATGTTAAATTTATGGAAATTTTCAAGAGATTTATTCTTATCTAAACTTGTGCAATGAAGCAAAAGCAAAAATTCATTTACCGATAAATTAAGCGAATCATCAAGCATTTTGTAAGTCAAATTCTGGTTTTTATAGGTTTGGATGAAATTATTCAGTCGGATAGCAGATATTTGACTTATGCCGGGAATATCAGCAATATCGCTTGCTGAAGCGTATAATAAATATAGTGGATTTGCAGAATAAAAATCTATTTTTTCAAGATCTTCAGAATTTGTAGTTTCTTTGGAAATATTTTCGAACAATGCTTCGAGTTCTTGCTCATTTTTCTGTTGTGAATGAAGATAATAAGTAGAAAAAACGCAAATGATTATAATAATAGAAAAGGAAAAATTTTGTAATTTCAAATTCTGAAAAATTGCAAAATTTGAGAAATAAAAAATATATTTATGAAAAAATTCCTGATAGACGCCCATAATCTAATTCACAAAGATGCTGAATTAAAAAAGAAATTTATAAAAAATCCTGCAACTGCTTCAAATTCATTGCTTGAACTTGTTCGAATATTTTCAAACAAATACCCAAGTTATAAATTTTTGGTAATATTTGACGGATATTTCGAAGGTGTTTCTATCCCGCATCCGTCAATTACTACAATTTTCTCTCATAAGCAAACAGCAGATACCATTATCAAGGAGCAAATTAAAAATAGTTTATCAACAAAAAATATCGTTGTTGTTTCTTCAGATTCGGAAGTATTATCATACAGCAGGATTTACTCTTGCGAGTTATATACTTCAGAAGAATTTCTTCTATTTATCAAACCCATAGAAGATACCCCAATCAAATCTTCAAATTTTGAAAATAACAAAGAAAAGCCAAATTTTACATCAAAAAAAGATATGGACTTCTTCAAAAATGCTTTCAAATAGACAAGTTTTTAATTTCATCAATTGATAATCCAGTCAATTCAGCAACATCTTCAATCGACATTCCTTTTGAAAGTGCTTTCTTTGCAACCTTGATATATCCATTCATTTCGCCTTCTTCTCTTGCCGTATCGAAACTATTTTTCAGATCTCTGTAACTTTTCAAACTATCTTCATAAACTAACATTTCTTCATAAGTAAATTTAGCAATTTCGGCAGCTTCAAACAATTTTTCAAAGATTGATTCTCTCAATTTTTCCGGAATTTTATCTAAACGATTTAGATTTTTGATTACATACATCCACTTATCAAATCTTGTTGTAAGTTCATCAACAGTTTTGTTGAATTTCGGCATTTCAAGATAAATGAAAGTCAATTTATCATAAAATATTTTGTTAGTTTCAATATCTTTTAATTTAACATCATACCTATATTTTGTAGGTTCATTTTTATCTTCTTCGAACACAAAATCCAAA
>JANJUO010000160.1 GCA_024710535.1 bacterium | reverse complement strand
ACTTGCTTTTTCGCGAAACATTACTGCCCAAAATTCAGTTTTACCTGTTTTATAATCCATTTTAGCATTAATTTTTGCCAAACCTGTATCGAATTCTCCATCCATAGTACCAATAAATACTAATTGTGGCTCTTTCATATTGGATTGTTTTTTTGCGGCAGTATATGCCTCTTTTGCTTTATATTTATCGAAAAGTTGAGCATAAATACTTCCACTGGAAAATATTATTACCGAAAGCATAATCAGTATTATTTTTTTCATTTAGATACCTAAAAATAAAATTAAACAAAATAAAAAACATATAAAGTAATACGTTGAAAAATATTTTAGGTTCAAAAAAAAAATTATTTTTTTTAATTTTATTTGCAATTAGCAAAGTGCTTATTATTGTTTTGTTCATTTTTAAAAAACTATATTTTCTATCAAAATAATTGCAAATTTTCATTGTCTATTAATTGTTATTTAATAAAAATGGAGAGGATATAGAATTTTTGAAAGATTCAAAAAATAAAAATTTATCGTATAGAAAATTCGATGAATATCTTGCGGAGCGAGAAAATGTATGAAATTGACGATAAATCATCAACTTTGAAAATTGATAGAATCAGACATAGTTCCTCTACATATAATTAACATTATAATTCATAGGAATTGGAAAAATAAAACTAATTTTAATTTCGTTAAAAAAACTAAAGTTTCTACTTTAAGAGATGCATTCATTCCTTCAGTTGTTAAAATACCTTATCAATAAAGTTATCCCTATATGAAATTTTTGAAGTGTTTAATAAAAATAACCTTCCAAAGATTAACTTCGAAAGGTTTGCGATTATATTATTTTTAATCTTTTTTTGTCAAAGATATTTCTACTCTGTTACCGGAGTTTCAACAAAAATCTTAACAGTTCGGCAATAAGATCTGCCTTGTGGTGAATAATTGTCATAAATCAATTCATCACTTCCAATATTTTTGATTGTTAAATTTTCGGGTGCAACTTTGAGAATTCTTTGAACTTCTGCAGTTCGTTTTGCCGCAAGCTCTTTATTGTATTCAGATTCGCCTGATCTATCGGCATAACCCATTATTATAACTTTTGAATTCGGCTTAATTCTTGATTTAATATCATTCAAAATATTTAAATGAATTTGCTTTAGATCTGCTTTATTAAAATCAAAAACAATCAAAGAAAATCTTTCCACTCTCTTATCATCTTTCAATTCGTATCTTTTTTTCTTAATTGTCAATTGTTCCAATTTCAGATTTTTTTCTGCTTGAATTTTCGACTCAGTTTTATCGGTTGCGGATAATTTTATGCTTATTGGTGCCTCTATTTTTGGCATTGGCTCTTCTTCAATCTTCCAATATAAAGACTCTGGCACTTGGTTTCCAGTATAATTTCTTAATTTGCTATCTTTTTGATTTATATTAATTTCCCAATTCTTCACACCGGCTTCGGCTTGTATAATAGGTAATAATTCAATAACTGGTGGATTGGATGTAACAGCAATCTCTTTCAAATAAACCGGCTTCATAATTTCCAAATCATTAGAACTGATTTCGGCTCTTGAATTCTCAATCCAGCCATCTTCTCTCTGATTATTTGCAGGATTGAGCGGTAAATTTCTTTTTGCAATTTCGATTCTATTTGGGTTAATTTCCCAAATATCGGTAAAATATTTCCTAACTGCAACCGCTCTCTCTTCAGATAATTTCATATTACCCTTTTCGGCAGTAGTTGTGTTGTTGTTGTTTCCAGTTATTGTAATTTTGGATTTGGGATTTTGCTTCATACGATATGCAATCACATTAAGCATATCTTTATAAATATTAAGAGTTTCCCATTCTAAACCATTTTCTTTGAATTTCATGGTTTCTTCTTTTGAAAGCAGATTAAGCGTTGACTTTGTAATATCACTACTTCCATCAGGAAAGAAAATATGCGGCAGAATAGGAAATCCCTCTTCAGTTTCGGTTTCTTCAATGATAATAGTAGGATTTTCCTGTCTTTTTCCTTCTTTTGTGATTCCGGTAACTTTTATTTCAGCACTTAAAGCCGCATTTTTGGGCATTTTTAATTCATATTTTTCGTTATATGTTCTGATTTCAGTAGTCGAATTTTCTGTTCTATTATAACTAATTATTGAATCTCTGCTAATTAACTTAACTTCCGGCTCTTTCACAGCAATTGTATTTGTAATAATTGTATCTCGATTGATTCTAATTTCTTTATATTCTTTGATTTCTTTCGATTTCATATAAGGTAATTTCAACGAAATACCTGCATAAAGTGTTGATATTTTCCAATCTTCATCAATCACATTTGTGAATGGGAAAAAATACTTCAAATCGAGCGATAAATCAGAATATTCGCCTATCGGCAATTTATAAGATGCTCCAAGCATACCCGATAATTGAAAAGATGTCAATGGCTCAATTGTTTCATTTTCAACTTTATTTCGTATTTTTTGTTCGTTTTCTTTAAAAACAACAAAATCAGGACTTATCAAAACTTCTTCTTGCGAAAATTTGGGATCCATCAAAAATCCTGCTCTTAGACCAATGTCCAAAGTTATACTTCTTGCAAAATACCAACTTAGTTGTGGTTCAATAGTTATAGCAGGGATTACTGTTTCCAAATTAAATTGCGAAATCACGTCAGCAATACCATCATTATCATAAGGTGGAACAGTTTTTCTAATTTCAGTATTTCCAATAACTTGAGTTGGATTGAACTTCCCGCTCAAATCAGCATATCCAGCTCTTAAAATCACACCAATTTTATCGCTTGCAGGCAATTCAACAAATATTCCATAAGATAATCCACTTCCCGAACCGCTTTCAAATTTTGGACAACAATTTGGAATTTCTTTTAATTTATTAAAATCTGCACTATGACTATTTAAACCATACCCAATATAAGGTCCGAAATAGAAAATTGGCTTCTCTTGTGAATTCATTAATCCAACAAAAATCGAGAAAAACAAGATAATTTTAAGTGTAAATTTATACATAATTGAAATTCCATTTTTCCAAAAAACAAATTTAAAAAAAATATTTATCTTTTCTAATTAAATTTAAGAAATGATAATCAATTGCAAAAAAAAAGACTATTCAAGTAATTGAAAAGTCCCCAAAAATAAAACAAAATAAATTTTAAAATACAAAAATCAATTTAGCAATATTTGACCAATTTGTAAATGTAACCATTCTCCAGCCGATAATTCCACCAAAGCCGATAAAGGTTAGTCCGGCAAATTGTCTGATTCTGTATATGTAATTATCCGATATTCGATGTTTGTTTGCTTTAACAACAGAAGATAATAAATATAGCCATAAGAAATTTCCAATACCAAACCCTATGGCAAACAAAATGTTATTATTGAATCCCAAAGTGAACAGCTCGAGTTTCTGAACCCAAGTTGTTAATACAGTTAATGTAGGCAAAAAAGTAGGATTAGCAATATTAGTCAATGAAAGTGCCAATCCGAGCATCAATGGACCTTTTGACTTCAAATTTTTGATAAATGTATTTGAACTTAATTGAGATTCGGACTGAATTGTTTCTTTGATTGTATTTTTTTTGAATTGTTTAATTCCAAAAAAAAGTAGTGCAGAAACTATAAGTGATTGAAATGTAATTGTAATTATTGGATTGTTATCAAGAAAAATTCCGATAATAATATTTATTGATGACGCTGTAAACATTTCAAGCACACAATAAAT
>JANJUO010000099.1 GCA_024710535.1 bacterium | reverse complement strand
CCTTGGACAGGCTGAATTTCCACACACCCTGCGGGTTGTCGGAGGCGGGCGCGCTGAAGGGCGGCGCGTCTGCCGACAAATAGGCGGCCCCTTCGGGCAACGTCAGGTGCAGTTCACCGGCCATCGCCACACCGAGATTATCGACGGTCACCCGATATTCGATGACTTCGCCGGCAATTTGGGTGTTTGCGAGAGGCCCCTGTGCCCAGCCGAGCCCTTGGGTAAATGCTTTGCGCCACCCGCCTGGGTTGACCTGCACCCCCCCCAGCAGGTCGAAACCGTACTGCAACCCATGCCCAAAGCCATACCGATTGGCGACAACGGCCGGGAGGCCGTTTGCAGCCGAGTCAAACCGGCCGACGATATCCCCTGCCGTCACGCCAAGACGGAGACCGCGCCCTGAACTCGGCAAGGTCACCGCATCGAAGGGTGAAGCCAGGTAGACGGAAAGGTCTTGCTGGCCGGTCTTGCCGGTGATCTTGATACCGATTGCATCGTCCAGGGTCTTGTTGCGCTCGTCATGCGCACCGTCGATGAATATCGCCTCGCCACGGAAAGCGGCCTCGCGAAGTTCTTCGTCCAGGTATTCGTGCATCTTGTCGACGCGGCCAGATACCCAATAGGCGTTGTAGGCACCGCTGCGTAGCTCACCAAGGAAGACTGCCGGATCTCGCGTCACGAAATGCGGTACAGGCAATCCCGTCAGCATTTCATCGATCATGGCCACACGTTCCTGTGCGCAAGCCCACACGCCGTTTGCATCCAGGCTGGCATCCTTGCCGCAACCGGCCAACACCAGAAGACGTGTGCCATTTCCGAGACTATGGGTGAGTTCGAGCTTGACGAGGTCCTTCTTGATCCTGAAGACTTCCTGGTCCAGCAGAATGGCGCTCCCGCCCACTTCAGCCTGAAGTACGACCGCGTAAGTCTCGCCACCGATGCCAGTCGCAACCCAGTTGGCCGAGCTCAAGTGAACGTCTCCCGCCCCAATGCTCGCGGTGTATGGAAACTCAGCCAGAACCTGCTGGGTTTCGGGTGCGAGAATCGTTACCTTCAAGGGCAGGCCGGATATCGGTGCATTGCCGTTGTTGTTGACCCCCAGCGTCACGAACATGGTTTCACCAACCGCGTATTCGGGGGTGGACAGCATGATCGAGCCAGTCAAGCCATACCCTGTATCGGCGGAGGATTTCACCTGGTACTCGACAACATGCTGGTCAAATATCCGGCCATCCGAATCGAGCAGGGTCTGCTCAACTCGGTAGGTTCCCGGTACGGCATTCCGGTATGCATAGGCCGTAGTGAACGCCTGGGACATCGCAGGCGCGAGTTGCAGAATCGGATGCTCGGCGACGTGCAGTTCGATGCCGGCAGGATCAAGAACGCGGACGACAAGCCGCAGGTTTTCCAGGATGACATTCAACGAGCGGTTGGTTGCCCGTGAGCCAATCTGGACACGATCGCTGGGCGCATACGACTGGCGGTCCAGGCTGAGCTTCGAATTGGCGGTCGCCTGGCTCTGATCGGCCAGAACCTTGAACGACGCACGTGCCACGGCAACGACGGCGTTGTTTTCGTAGAAGCGCGCGACTGCGGCGTAGCTGCCCGGCATGATCGTGCCAATTGCGTAGGGTGTCTCGAACGGCAGGGATTCCCCGGAATCGATGACGGCGGGCTGGACGAGTGCCGTACCGACCATTACCCCGGAAGCATCCTCGATTTCCACACGCAGGTCGCCGGAAATCAGGCGACTATTGCTGTTGCCAATGGATCCGGAAACCCGAGCCACATCACCCGAAGGGTATTCCGCCTTGTCTGTCGATACGGCGAGATCCACCAGATTGCGAACGCGAACAGTCGGCACGTCGATCGGCAATTGCACCTGCTGCGGGGAGAACGTGTTCTGGAAGACCAGATAGGCACCTTCCATCACCGGTCGGCTTTCGCCAAGCACCAAACCGGTCAACTCGGTGACACCGCCGATGGATGCGCCCTGTGCGGTCACGTCTCGCAAGCTGAAGACATACTCTGAACGGCCATCAACCAGCGGCACGATAGCCGAGGGTGGGCGGCTGAATCCCGACAGGGTTTGTCCAGGCTGTGCAATCAAGTGCGCTTCCACACTGATTGCGCCGCACGTAACCGGAACCTGCCAGATCTCATTGACATAATCGGCCCACATCAGAATGCGGCTGCCGAAGCGATCGAACGACAGATAATCGATATCAGAAAGGCGCGAACTGATCTTCAAACCGTCGAACAATGCCGATACCTGGCCGGTACGCGGGACCACTTGCGCGAGGGTATGCTCTTCGCCACTCTGTTTGATGACATCCCAACGATAAGGCGCGATATAGAAATTGTCGGCACAGTCGGCCGCGATGTTGGGGTAGCCGTCTCCTTCAAAGCTGGGGTCCACCACGCCGTCGCCTTTGCTGTATAGCAGCACCGACGAACCATCCGGCTTGATCATAGAAACAATGTCAGATTCGTTCTGGACGTAGATGTTGTCCTTCCCGTCCATGGCGATATTGCGCGGATTGGGCAGGCCAACAGTGGTAAACGTTGAGACGGAACCGGCGACCTGATCGATCTTGAGAAGCTTGTTGGACGAGCCCACGAAGACCTCGTCGCGACTGTTGACTGCAACGCCATTGACGGATGTAACTCCCAGGTCGGCCACGGTCTGAACGTTGCCGTCTGTCGTGACGCGAAGGAGGTTATAACGGCCTGTGGACGCATTCTTCGACGCAAGATAGAAACGTTCCTGCGAGTCGACAGCCAGTCCAAATGCGAGGGACAGCCCCGAAACGATGGTTTCGTTCACTCCGGATGTGGACTTGCGGTAGAGATGGGTGGAATCGGTGTACCAGAGGTTGCCAGACTTGTCGCCCACCATCCCATAAGGGCGCGCAATCGTCGTCAGCGGCCTGATCAGCCCCGTCTCCACACGCGAGAGCGTTACAAAATCCGCTCCGGTCACGTTCAGGCCGAAGGGGACCGTTTGGCTGCCAGGCGCCTGCTCTTCGCTGGTCGTCGTCAGCAGGCCCTGTGCATGGGGCCCGACATACAGGTAATTTGTTGCAGCCCCGATGACACCAGGCACGGTTACCTCGGCCTTAAAGCCGCCTCCGTAGGGCGGCACCCACGACCCATAATCGAGGCTCAACAGGCTTTCCCCGGATGGCAACGAATCCACCGGAAGTGAAGCGCTGAATACAACCGTACCGGCAGCGGGCGGCAATTGCGGCTGGGTGATTGTCAGGCGATAAATCGCATATCCACTGCTGTTTCCCGCAAGCAGACCACGTGTCTCCGAAGACAATTCATGCAAACCGTAGACCGGCTTGTTTGAAACGAGCGAGGAAATCTGGATCGGCGTGACCGCCCCCCCATGATCGACCAGGGCCAGCGCACCGCCATCGCCGCCAACCAGCCATCCGCTCGTCGTGCGCGTCAGCGAGCGGGGCTGGGCGATATGTGTGTCAGCCAGCACGTCGAGCTTGCCGGATTGATAGATGGTGAAAATGCCGTTGCCATTAAGGAGGTAAACGCGGTCATCCTGCACGCCCAGCGCGCGGGTACTGTTGATGCCGGAGGCGAGCAGTGACCACGCGCCGCTTTCGAATTTGAAAATACGTCCCTGCGAGTCGACCATGAGGATTCGCGCACCATCCACGAGCATCTTCTCGGGTTGGCCTGTCACCGCAGGCAACGTTGTAACAGCACCTGTTGAAGGGTTCAGGCGGTCT
>JANJUO010000075.1 GCA_024710535.1 bacterium | reverse complement strand
CGTCGACTTGCCGCTGCCGTTGCGCCCCACCAGACACAGCCGCTCGCCGCGCTCGATGGACAGCTCCACCCCGTCCAGCAGGGCCGGGCCGCCGAAACTGACCGTAATACCACGCAAACCCAGTAATGCCATTGCCCACATCCAAACCAGAACAAAAGGAAACTATATTGTCTCACGTCAGCCCCCGACTTACCCCATGCGGAGAGAGCCGATGCGTTACCTCTGCGCCGCCTGCCTCCTGTTCCTGCTGCCTGCGGCCAACGCCGCCGGCAGCGACGAACTGGTGGAATACCGCAGCCGCGTCATGGAAGGCGCCCAGCGCCACCTGCGCGCCGCCTCCTCCATCGTCAACGACGGCGTCGAACTGCCCGCCCATCTCGCCGAACACGCCCGCGCCCTGCAGGCCTTCAGCCGCATGATCCCGGAAATGTTTCCCCCCGGCAGCCACGGCACCGGCAGCGACGCCAAACCGGAGATCTGGCAACGCTGGGAAGAGTTCACTGGACTGGCGCAGCGGCTGGGGAAGAACGCGGCCGTGCTGGAAGAAACAGCGGCGGACAACCGGCGGCGCAAACAGGCCTACACCGACGTGCTGGAAACCTGCCGCGCCTGTCATCGGGAGTTTCGCACGCGCTGATGCGGTTCCCGCCCAGAAGCGGGCGCTTGAGTGAAACAATTGCCGGTCAACTCCAAAATGCCGCGCCGCATATTGCGGAAGGAGAATCGTAACCTGCTGAATTCTCGGCACGAAACAGACACACACGGCGGACACTATGCGGCGCATATTCCATTTTCGCCGCTATGCGGTTGTTCAGCGGCATAGCAGCGGTAGAAAACCACACATGAAACAGTGACAATCTATTGATGTTGAACGTAATATCAAAATCCGACGCGGGCATTCCGTCCGCATATGCGGCGGATAATTCGCCGAATAGTAGTTAGGCGCGTTGGAGATTTGCATGGAATGGATAGATGTTGTCGATAGCGCTGTCAAGATTGGCCTTGGCGCAGCTATATCAGGGCTCGCGACATACCTCGTCACTAGACATAATCATTCTCGAGAGCGAGAAAAGATTCTGTATGTGCGCCGCCTCGATTCTCTTGAGAGTGTCTCTGATAAAATGGAAGAGCATTTCGAGGCTTGGAGAAGGATGGCGAGCAAATTGGGCGGAATCTATTCTGGCCGAAACAGGCCTGCCCCGGACTTTTCAAATAAACAATGGAATGAAATCATAGCCCGGGACAAAGAGCTTCTAGCAACAAGGGACTCACTGAACCACTCGATTGCTCGACTTCGGTTGCTTTCTGCCGGTGAAGCCGCCGCCTGCTTAAGTGAATACTCGAAAACTCTTGGCGACTTTAGAGACGAGCTCATTTTGCAGCGCACAACACCTTCCCAAGAGGAATTCAATGTCGTTAGAAAAAATCTTCGTGAAAGCATCGCAACATTTCACGAAGAAATGTCTAAAACCTATCATTCCAAAACCAAGTGAAATCGCAAACACCTAACAAACGCATCAAGGTCGTTCGCTCACGCTCACTGGGACGCCGCTACCGCGGCGCCCCTTATGCTAGTCGTTATGTGCTAAAGAGCGCCACGTAAGGATCAGACAATGCAAGTCATCGGATTCATTCTTTTTATAGTTTATGGTATCGCCCAAATTGTAGCGGGATACGTGGGCATAGACTTTCATTTCGGGGCTGTTTGGGCGGGGGTAGCAATATTCGCGGCATTTATGTTCCGGTTCACGTTGCCAATTACCATCGGCGCATTCTTCGGGGCAATGGATGTTTGGCATTGGCACTGGGCATTTGCGGCGCTGTTTGCGGCTCCGGGGTTGGCGTTCATAATTCCCGGCGTAATTATGTCAATAATCGAAGGCGTTAAGAAATAATGCCAAAAGTTGTCATATTCATTGCAGCAGGAATGCTCTTCGTTGGTGTGTTGCCATTACCATATGGCTATTACATGCTGCTTAGGTTTGTTGCTTGCGGTGTATTTGCTTGGGCTGCGTTTATCACTTGCGAAAATAATGAAGAGGTATTGCCGTGGGTATTTGGCATATTGGCAATCGTGTTTAATCCATTAATCAAAATACATTTCCCAAAAGAGCTATGGGCAGTTGTTGATTTCTGTTCAGGTTTATTTCTTATTCTCGTAAGCAAGAAACTCATAAACAATGAACAAGAAAGCACATAACAAGGCAAATTCACTCGGACGGCAAAAAGCGCCGCTCCTTCGTCGCTATGCTTTTTGCCTCCGGTGATTTGCGGCGTTGGGCAACAACAATCCGGAAGACCCTGTTTTATGACGATGTTGATTAGCGTGCAGCGAAGACTGCGTTCTGCCCTGACAGATGCGAATCACGATAACAGAGAGAGAAAGCTCCGCGATTTGGCGCAAGAGCTAGGTTGTAGCCTATCGTCCACGTATCAAGCTGAGACAGGAAGGCATATTGAAGAAGAGCTAGTTCGCCGTATCCAGGAGGCAGCGCGAGAGGAACGCGATTCTCGGTTGTGGATAATCGCTTTAATTTCAGGAATTGCTTCGATCCTAAGTGCTATTGTTGCAATAATTGCAGTCACCAGTTGAGGTTAGTGAAAGATTTAGATGGAAAAACATTTGAATAATCTGATTCGAATGCTGCGAAGCATGTTTTTAAAAGAATGGGTGTGGAGGCTGTTTCTTAGTCTGCAAGTGCTCGGACTGGTTGTTCTTATATATGCTGATGTATCTGCTGGTAGCAATTGGAGTTTCCTTCCGGATCTATTAGATTACCGAGGTCAATTACAATTCGAATGGGCTATTTTCGACGGTCATTACTGGACGCGATATCGTCATAACTGGGTGTTCTTATTAGCTCTTTTTGGTCCATTCCTCGTAGCTAAGGCAATTGATTGGATAAACAGATCAACGCACGAAAACATTGATGCCAAGCTAAGACAATTTGCGGCAGCACTTCATTCAGAAAATTCACACGGAACAGAAGTTGTTGGACGAGTTAAATCCGAAGTAAAACAGATTATAGGAAAGCGAATCTCTGGCTTGGTCATGAAGGTAGCAAAAAATCACAACCAACCACCGAGGCATCAATTGTTTTTGCTGTTTGACGATGGGACATACTACGAGTTCTATGCTCACGACTGCGAAATAAGTACTACCGGTGGTGTTGTTAGAGGAAATCTCGATGATGTGCTGTCATACATGGCTGACTCCCGCGTTCCGGTATTTATCGAGGAGCATGGGTGAGTTTTTTTAGGTCATTAAAGCGCCCAACAAGTCGCTTCACCTGACAAAAACCGCTTTGCGGTTTTAGGAGTTCGGGGTCAGAGTAAAGACGTCCCGCGTCGTCTCACCCCTCATCCTTCATCGCCACCGCGCCGCTCTCGCGCAGATAGGCCTCCTCCGCCGGCGTCAGGTCCACCTCGTCGTAGCCGGTGAGCATCGGCTTGACGTGAGCGGCGAAGGAGTGGCCGGTGGTGAGCAGGTAGATGTGGGCGATGACGAAGGCGAGGATGGC
>JANJUO010000062.1 GCA_024710535.1 bacterium | reverse complement strand
CTTGGCAGTAATTTGGGGAATTATCGATAATCATGATGGAAAAATCAGGGTGGAAAGCGAAAAAGGAAAAGGAACTACATTTATTATTCATTTACCAATAAACGGAAGATAATGGAGAAAAAATACGATATACTTGCAATTGACGATGAGAAGATTATTCTTGATTCAATTAAAATGATTGCCGGTTCGGAAGGTTTTACTGTTGATTTTGCTATGACTCCAGAGGAAATTCATAAAAAAATCGACGAAAATACTTATAGATTGATCCTTAGTGATATTATGATGCCGGATATTACCGGATTTGAAATTTTGGAATATATTGCTAAGAAAAATATGATAACACCGGTGATTATGACAACAGGATATTCTACTACTGAATATGCTGTGAAATCTTTTGCACTTGGTGCATTGGAATTTTTGCCTAAACCATTCAATTATGACGAACTCATCACAGGTATTTCTCGTGGAATACGCTGTTATGATTTTAATAAACTTGAAAAATGCAAATTAGAATTTCCACCTACTCATAAACGTCTCGGTAAATATTGCTGGCTAAACAATCAAACAAGCGATGGCGCCTATCAAATTGGTATTTCGCCAATGTTTTTGAAAATTGTTGGTGAAATCAATGAAATTCAAATGATGAATCTTGATGAATATATCACTCAAGCGGCAAGTTGCGGAAAATTAATTGCAAAAGATGGTTTGGAGCATTATATTCCAACTGCATTTAGCGGTAGAATTATTGAAATCAACGAAGATGTTGCAAGTAATTTCAAAGTATTGTATGATTCTCCTTATAATAATTGGTTGTATCGAATTATTCCAACCGATTATGATTATGATTACAAGAATTTAACATAGAATTATTATTAACAAAATAGGTTATTTTAAAATGATTTATCTTATAGTTGTTGCGATAGTGTTTATTATTGCCGATTTGGTTATCAGAATGATGTTCAAAAAAGCAAAACAAGCAAAAGTACAAAAAGAAAGAGAAAAATCGCTCGAAGTTATGCTGAATCTCGATTTCAGCAGGGAGTCCAAAACGCTCAAGCGTACTGAAGTGGAAAATCCCAAAGCCAAAATTCTCTGCGTTGATGATGAAGACGTGATTTTGGATAGTTTTAGAAAAATTTTAGTGCTTGATGGCTTCAGTGTTGATACTGTTAATACCGGACAAGAAGCTCTATTTTTGGTGCAATCAAATCATTATGATTTTGTTTTTACTGATTTGAAAATGCCTGCAATGAGTGGTGTTGATGTGGCAAAATCGGTAAAACATATTCGCCCTGATATCGATGTGGTTATCGTTACCGGTTATGCAACCGTTGAAACTGCCGTTGAAGTTATGAAGCATGGTGCTTCTGATTATATGCAAAAGCCTTTCACCGAAGATGAACTTCTTGCTTTCATCAACAAAGCTTTGAATTTCAGAAAAGAGAAAATCAAACACCAACTTCGTAGCCGAATCAAAATCACTCATACTGACAGCAACGAAAGAAGTGGAGCAAACGAGTTTTCAATTCCTGGTGGTGTGTTTATTTCCGAAGGTCATTGCTGGCTTAATGTTCAGCAAGACGGCTCTGCAAAAATCGGAATGGATGATTTTTCAAAGAAAATTATCGGACAAGTTGATGATGTGGATTTCCCAACTGTTGGCACTCAAGTTAAAGCCGGCTCACCTTTGTTTATTATTCGTCAAGGTGATAGAAAGGCAACTTTCAGAGCTCCAATCAGCGGTATTGTTACCAAAGTTCATGATGAAGTCAAAGAAGAACTCGATTTGCTTGACTTTACTACATACAAAAACAATTGGTTTGTTCAGGTTGATTCTAATAATTTAGATGCTGAACTACAAAATTTGAAAATCGGTAATAATGCAGTTCAATTTTATCAATCAGAAATCGATGAATTAAAAAGATGGAGCAAAGAATATATTTCTCGTTTTGGCGCCATGAAAAGTGATGACGACCTCGTTGAATTCAAAAATTTAGACAGCAGAACTTTCGATGAGATGGTTTATAAGTTTATCAGATAGTCTTCCATTAGTTGATTAAATTAGAGCCCTTTGAGAATATTTTCAAAGGGCTTTTTTTAGGTTTTGTTCAAATTTTAATAATTATTTTAAAAAAATATTTAATTATATAATACCAGGACGTATTTTCTGATATTCATGACCAAAAGAAGGGTCGAAGTTTATCAGTCAAATTGTTTTTTGAAGGAAATACATTGTTAATCCAAATTTATATAGTAGTTAACTTCTTCTTCAGAAAGAAAATCGAATGAATTATCTGAAATTGCAGTGTTTTCGATGACCGAAGTATCATTATCATTTATTTTTACTGTAACTTTATAAATAGCATTTTTAAATGAAAACTCTTTTGGGCAATAAAGCATACCGTTTTCAGATATTTTGGAATCAAATACTAATTCATACATTTTATACTTCCTATTAATAAAACCATATTTGAAACGAATATTTTTGAATTTTATTTTTTTAATTCATTAATCTTATGTATTCTATTTTCAACATAAAATAACAACTCATCCGACAACTGCGAGTCATCGGATGAATAATTTAAAATTATAACTTCGCAAACTTTTCAATTCTATCACCTATCTTCACAAAATACACTCCAGCGGGCAGATATGATACATCACTCTTTTCTTGCCACTAAGTTTCAAGCACTATTAAGATTTATAGGAGAAGATTTCGATTTAGTACTTATTTTACCAAATAATTTTAATTTCATAATTATCAAAGTTCCTATCGCTCGAAATTATTGGCAAGTTTTCAATCATT
>JANJUO010000057.1 GCA_024710535.1 bacterium | reverse complement strand
AAACTGCATCAGGTCCTGCTCCAACAATAAATTCAGTTACTGATGAATCAAGTATTCCAAATCCTATAACTGCTTATGGAAAAAGCAAATTAGAAGCAGAAAAAATCGTGCTGGAAATGAGTAGCAAAGTACCTGTTACAATTATCAAAGCTCCGGCTGTTTATGGTCCAAGAGATACATCGATTCTCCCTTTTTTCAAAATGCTTGATGCTGGATTAATGGGAATAATTGGCTGTAAAGAAAAATATTTTAGTGTAATCTATGTTGCTGATTTGGTTGATGGCAGTATTTTGACAGCTGAATCTGATTCTACTGTTAATAATACATTTTTCTTAGTTAAAGAATTTTGTACTTGGGAATTTGCCCTTAGTACGATTGCCAAGGCAATGAAAAAAAATCAGCATATAAAATTCCGAATTCCAGACACAATTTTATTACTTTTGGGTAGTATTTCAGGAATGATTGGCAATTTATTTAATTTGCCCGGAGTTTTTAATTATGAAAAAAGTTTGGATTTGGTTCAAAATTATTGGATTTGCTCTGCAAATAAAATAATAAAAGAATTAAATTATTCTCCTCCAACAAAATTCGAAGATGGAATGCGAGAAACTTATCTGTGGTATAAACAAAATAATTGGCTCTAAAAATGAAGAATTTATCTTCTTTGATTGCTTTGATAATTTCAATTATTATTATTGGAATAGCATTCCTATTTTTCAGTAACTCATTGATTTTTAACTCAGTCAAACAATCAAAAAAGAAAATCAATACAGATAAAATTATTTCAAATGCAGAAATTTATGAGAATTTTTATGGCATTCCGCATATTATTGCAGAAAATGATGATGATTTGTATTTTGCAATTGGATATTTTCAAGCAAAAGAGCGATTATGGCAGATGGAATATTTCAGAAGAGTAGCTCAAGGCAAACTATCTGAAGTATTTGGCGAATCAACAGTTAAATATGATAAATTTTTTCGTAGTATGGGTATTTCGGAAATTTCAAAAGAAATTTATGATGCATCTAATCCAATAACAAAACGAATTCTAACAAAATATTCAGAAGGAATAAATTGCTTTATTGAAAATAATTCAGAAAATCTTTCTTTTGAATTTTCGGCATTAGATTTTAAACCCGAAAAATGGCAGCCTTTTCATAGTATTATGATTGGGAGAATGATGGCTTTCGAGCTATCAATCGGCTTTTGGATTGATATTGCAATGGGCGAAATTTCATCTAAAATTGGCTACGAGAAAGCGATCCAATTAATCCCTGATTATCCCAATTCTTCTCCGCATATCACTGATGATACTACATTTTCGAATAAAAATAGTAAAAACAATTTTTTACTGACAAATAATTTGGAATTTGATAGATTTTATGGCTCATCAACTTATTTCAGAGAATTAAGAGAAAATTTGGGTTTATCCGGAACATCAGTGGGCTCAAATTCTTTTGCTGTGAAAACTTTCGATTCAATTGAAAATAAGTCAAGTATAATTTTTGCAAATGACCCACATTTATCATTGCAACTACCTCCGCGTTGGCTGCAAATGCATATCACATCCAAAAATTTCAATGTAAGCGGAATGACGATACCCGGTATTCCTTTTATCATTTCCGGAAGAAATGATAATATTGCGTTTGGAATAACTAATGTAATGAATGATGATATAGATTTTTTTGTGGAAACACTAGATGAATCTGGAAATTATTATTATAGAAAAGATTCCACTCAAAAGAATAAAATAGAATTTATGCTCGATTCAATCATAGTCAAAAATAAAGAAACGATAAAATATTATAGAAAATTCACAGATATATCTGAAATCATCTCAGATTACCACCTTTTGAATTATTCGGATGAGGTTTTGAAAAATAAGAAATTTAAATCAAATCCTCATTATTTCAAAAAGAATGCACTAACTTTTCGTTGGACTGCAAAAGAAAAAACAGATGAAATTTATGCTTTATATCAATTAAATAAAGCAGATAATATACTGAAATTTAAAGAAGGATTAAAATTTTGGGGAAGTCCTGCAATGAATTTTACTTACTGTGATAAATCATCAAATTTGGGAATTATGCCCGCCGGATTAGTGCCTTTAAGAGAGAAAAATTGCAATCCAAATTTTCCTAATAATGCAAATCAAAATTCAACCGGTTGGTTTGGATTTCTAAATTCTGATTCTTTACCTGCAAATATTAATCCCAAAAGAAATTTTGTTGCCTCAGCAAACAACAAAACAAGCAGAAATTTCAAAAATCATATAAGTGATTATTGGGAACCCTCATCCAGAATTGAAAGAATTTATGAATTGATAGGAGAAATTTCTAATAATTTCACAATTCGTGATGCCCAATATATTCAAAATGATTACACATCTCCATATTCAAAAAAAATTATGGAAATTGCATTGCCTGTATTCCAGAAATATTATTATTTATTGAAAAATGAAGAAGTACAATTATTAAACAGTATGAAAAATTGGGATTATATAATGAATTCTCAAAGTTCGGAGGCAACAGTTTATAATGTTTTCTTAGAAAGATTGATTTATAATACTTTTCATGATGAACTTGGCGATAGATTATATGCTGAATTTGTTTTTGTATCAAGTATGCCTACCAGAAAAATATTAGAGTTGATGCAACAGTTCGATTCTCCTTGGTTCGACAAAGTAAATACTGAAGGTATTGAAACCAAAGAATATATTATTTTCAGTAGTTTTAGAGAATCGATTGATTCTTTGAGAAAGATTTTCAAAAATAATAATTACAAAAAATGGAAATGGGGCGATCTTCATAAATTATCATTGACTCATACATTCAGCGACAACCCATTTCTGAAACCTTCAGTAACTTATGAAAATCTGTCCACAGGAGGAAATAATACAACTGTTAACAATACAGAGTGGAAATATTAT
This sequence comes from bacterium, assembly GCA_024710535.1. Taxonomy (GTDB): domain Bacteria; phylum Bacteroidota; class Ignavibacteria; order Kapaibacteriales; family UBA2268; genus JANJUO01. The sequence goes on along the minus strand of JANJUO010000057.1, from coordinate 3,580 downwards.
CAGCCATATTCAACAAAAGTTGGAGCTTCTATGAGATTAATTTGCGATCTTAATGATACAGTAATTTATTCGATTATGCCCGGAGGAAATTCTGGAGACCCAATGAATTCCAATTATTCCAATCAGATACAAATTTGGCTAACAGGCGGCTATATCAAAACTCCATTCTCAAGAAATATAAATGAAACCTATCAATTAACTGTTCAATTCATAAAAGATTAATTTTTTTCTTTATAAATTAGAAAAAAATGTATAATTTTATTTGTTTGAGAAAGACAATTTTATAAATATAAATGTGATTTGATGTTTAAAAATAATAACTATAAAAATTTTCTCAGCGGTATTTTTGGGGTAACCATAATTGCATTTACAATTATTATCGCTTTAGCAATTTACATTTTTTACGAAATACTAATCACATCTCGAGAAAAGGAAATCAAACTAACATTACAGTCTTATACACTTCAATTAAATAATCATAAAGATAAATATAATAATAGAGTTAGACGAATTGCAACCATTGCCGGAAGTTTTTACGAACTTGCTAAATCAAACAGTGCTGATTTCAAAAATGTTGAAAAAGAATTATTAAATGTTATTCGCAAAACTACAATGCAACAGAATAAAATCACCGGTATTGGAATATGGTTCGAGCCATACAAATTCGATAAAAGTAAATATTTTTATGGACCTTATACTTACTGGAAAAACGATTCTATTATTTTTACATGGGATTATAGTAATTCAGATTATAATTATTTTGGTTGGCATTGGTATCAAAATGCACTTCCCACAAGTTGGAATAGAAAAGAAGTTCGCCCAAAAGATACTTATTGGAGCGATTTATTTCTTGATATTGGTAGCACAAAAGAAAAAATGATTACAATTGCCTCCCCTATTTATGACAATTCAAATGAAATTGTTGGGGTGGCAACTTTGGATATTGGTACACAGAAATTGATGTCATTTATTTCAGAAATGAAAATTACAAATAATAGTTTTTCATTTTTGATTCAAAATAAATCAAAGAAAATAATTTCTTTTACAAAAGATCCATCTCAAATATTAAACGATTATTATACAATTCCTTATTTGAAAAACCTTGATTTTCAAAATTCTAAAGATGAAACCAAGTCCGAAACAATCAAAATTGACGGCAAAAGCTACATCATTTATTATTCGAATTCCTTGGGCGATATGCTTTACGGTATTGTGATACCAAAAGATGAAATTATTAAGCCACTCTGGAAGTATTTTTATTGGATGATTGCAGTTGTAATTTTGATTTCTTCAATTATCTTTGTTGTATTTAAATTTTCAATCGATAAAATTTACAATCTAATTGAAAAAAACAAACAATTATCATCATACTTTTATAACATCATTGACAATGCTCCGGATTCGATTATTATTCTTGATAGTGATGGAAATTTCAATTATGTAAATGATAGTTTTTGTGGCTTATATGAATATTCAAAAGATGAAGCAAAAACTCTTTCATTTGAAAAAATTAGTAGTGAATTTTATCCTGAGCACCTCTCTATTGAATATCTTTCTCAAACTCTACAAGGAGGAGAACTTGATTTTGATTGGGTTGGAAAAACAAAATCAGGCGTGGAATTTCCTGCATTAATCAGAATGAGATTATTAGAATCCGAAGGGCAAAAGCAGGTGTTATCAGTAATAACTGATATGACCGAAATTGTAGAAGTTGAAAACGAACTCAAACAATTAAATCAAGAACTCGAAGAAAGAGTAGAAGATAGAACTGTGATGCTCCAATTAGCAAACGAAAATTTGGAAGTTGAAGTATTCGAAAGAAAAAAAGTTGAAGAGAATTTAATTAAAACAAATGAAGAGTTGTTAATTCTCAACCAAACTATTGCTAATGATTCAAAAAAATTATATAAATTGAATCAAGAATTATCAAGATCTGAACAATTATTGCGAGAAGCAAATTTTACAAAAGATAAGTTCTTTTCGATTATTGCCCATGATTTAAGGAATCCATTGCATGCAATCAAATTCAACATCGATTTCCTAAACAGAGATTTCACCAGAATGGAGCAAAATTATTTATCTGAATTGCTCAAAAATACAGCAAATGCTACTAATCATTTGCATGAATTACTTGAGAATTTGCTTCTTTGGTCCAGCTCTCAATCCAAAAAAATTAGTTTTAATCCACAGAACTTGGCATTATATCCAATTATTTCGGAAATTGTAAATCTTTATCAACAAAATTTGACCAAAAAGAAAATAGAACCTGTAATATCACTTGCGTTAGAAACTGATATTTATGGTGATGAAAATATGATCAAAACTATTTTGCGTAATCTTTTTTCAAATTCAGTTAAATTTACTCCAAATAATGGAAAAATTACATTCAAATTTAGTCAAAGTTATGATGAATCAGTGATTTCGATAACAGATACTGGTGTTGGAATGGACCAAAATCAGATAAATGAACTCCTCAATAATAATACTTCAAGGTCATCATTAGGTACTTCAAATGAAAAAGGAACAGGGCTTGGAATTTTATTGTGTTTGGAATTTATCGAATATCATAATGGAAGACTCGAAATCGAAAGTCAAAAGGGAATTGGCAGTGAATTTAAAATTTTTATCCCAAATACAATTAATAAACAAAAGGTGTAGCAGTGAGTTCAAATATTAATGTTGTGTTTATTGGCGATATTGTCGGCATAAATGCAATGAATTATTTAATCGATAATTTAAACACAATTAAAAACAAATATAAAGCAAATTTTATTGTTGTTAATGGAGAAAATATCGACAATGGCAAAGGAGTAACCGAAGAGCAAGCTTTGAGTTTATTTGAAGCCGGTGTAAATTCTATAACTACAGGAAATCATATTTGGGATAATTGGAAATCCAGACCATTATTAGCAAAAAATGATAAAGTTTTGCGTCCATTAAATTATCCGCCGGGAAATCCCGGTAAGGGCTTCAGAATATTCGAATTACCAAATTTCAATAAAATTGCAGTTGTTCAAATTCAAGGAAGAACATTTATGCAGACTATTGACTGCCCATTTCGTGCAATTGATAATGCAATCAAGCAAATCGCAGATAAAACTAACAATATTATTGTTGATTTTCATGCTGATGCTACTGCAGAAAAAATTGCTATGGGTTGGTATTTAGATGGTAAGGTTTCTGCTGTGATTGGAACTCATACTCATATTCAAACTGCAGATGCTTCTATTTTACCAAATGGCACTGCATACATTACTGATGTCGGGATGACTGGTCCTTATAATTCTGTTGTTGGAATGAAAAAAGATATTGCCATAAAGCGATTTTTACTACAAACTGCTCATAAATATGAACTTGCTGAAGATGATTATAAAATTTCAGGTGTTTTTATTGAGATTGATAGCGAAACCGGACAGTCAATGAAGATAGAATCTTTTGTTTTTCCAAAATTTGTTAATTCTATCTATGATGAATTGTAAAAAATTACCTAATTTTGTGTTTTATATTTAAACATTTTGAGAAAAGAAATGAGTTTATTTAATCAGTTAATTATTAAAACATTACCAATAGTTCCAAAATC
>JANJUO010000026.1 GCA_024710535.1 bacterium | reverse complement strand
GACGGCAGCCTGATCGTTCGCTTCCATGCGGCCGGATGGCTCGAAATGACCTGGCATCTCTATCAGTGGGGCGACAAGGTCGAGGTGATCGCCCCCGAGGGGTTACGCGCCATGGTGGATGGCTATCGTCGGTCCGATTTCGGGGCGATGCCATGAACGCGATTTTTAAAGGAGATAATTGATGAACGGCAGTTTGAAATTCAGCGCGCTCAAGGAAAAACAGCGCGCCATTCGGGCCGGCTTCCCCGAAACGATGGGCCTGCGCGTCCACCGCGCGATCAGCTGGGTCTGCAGGTCCGAAGCCTGTGACGGGGACGACGACGCGCGCTTCCTGTTTCTCTGGATTGCCTTCAATGCGGCCTATGCCGACGAGCGCGAGTTCCAGTCGATCGCACCGGGTGAACGCGCGGCCTTTCTGGATTTCTTCGGCAAGCTTGTCGCGCTGGACAAGGAGAAGAAGGTCTACAAGGCCCTGTGGCAAAGGTTCACCGGCCCTGTCCGGCTGCTCATGGACAACCGGTTCGTGTTCAATCCGTTTTGGCAGCACCACAATGGGATCGATGGGTATGAAGACTGGGAGGCGCGTTTCAACGCCTCCGTCCGATCCTTCACCCAGGCATTCCAGGCCGGGGATACCGCACGCGTCCTCAGCTTTGTTTTCGACCGCCTATACGTCTTGCGCAACCAACTCATCCATGGCGGCGCAACCTGGAATAGCGGTGTGAACAGAGCGCAAGTACGCGACGGCGCGACCATTCTAGCGTTTCTGCTCCCCGTCTTTGTAGACCTGATGATGGACAGCCCTGAACAGGATTGGGGCAAGCCATTTTATCCTGTTGTCGATTAGGATTTTGAGGTCGCCAACATTGTTGCGCCAAGCGCCGCAATTGCCGTTTCTTGCCCTAACTGTGACAAAAAGCTTTCCAATCATTACAGCCGTATCTGTTTCTAGGTCCCTCGAAGGCACGCGAACCCTGTGTTTCAAGCCGGGAGAAGATCAACGACACATCAGACTGAAAGACCAGCTCGGACCGATCACCCGCAATGCATGAACCTTCAGACAAACTTCTCGAGCGGTGCGTTTCGGTCGACATCGAAGTGGATCCCAAAACAGCTCGGATCTTTGCCTTTGCTGCGGTTCAGCACGGCGAAACGCCTCCGATCCTGTCCCGAAAAGGTGATTTGGAGGGCGCTCTTGATCGGTTGGAAGCGGCGGCCGCCAACAGCGATCATCTGATCGGTCACAACATCCTGCGCCATGATCTGCCCCACCTCGCTGCGGCGCGGCCGCGCTTGGCGAAGCTCTTCGGCGCGCCGATCGACACATTGTGGCTCAACCCGCTGGCCTTTCCGCGCAACCCATACCACCACCTCGTCAAGCACTACCATGATGGCCGCCTCCAAGCGGGACATGTGAACAATCCAGAACTCGACGCGCGGTTGGTTTTTCAGGTCCTGGAAAACCAGCTCAATGCATTCCGCGATCTCCATAGGGCTGAACCCGATGCGCTGACCGCCTATCATTTTCTCGCCACGCGGCAGGAAGCCTCGGCCGGGTTTGATGCCGTGTTCAGTCTTGTCCGTTCTGCCCCGGCCCCCTCGGCGCGAGCGGCAGAAGATGCGATCCGGCGCCTCCTGTCAGGCCGTGCATGTAGCCGGCGCATCGAGCAGACGCTGTGGCGATTGGCAAGTCCGCAGCTCGGCTGGCCGATGGCCTATGCCCTCTCATGGATTTCGGTGGCTGGCGGAGAGTCCGTGATGCCGCCATGGGTTCGCATGCAGTTCCGCGAGGCCGCGCTCATCGTGCGCCATTTGCGTGATACGGCATGCGACAACCCCGACTGTGCATGGTGCCGCGAGAAGAATGATCCAAAGCGAGCGCTCTCGCGCTGGTTCGGTTTCGACGCATTCCGGCCTCAGCCCGTGGATGACTTGGGCCGACCCTTGCAGGAACGGATCGTTGACGAGGCGATGCACGGACAGAGCATTCTCGGCATCCTGCCCACCGGCACGGGGAAATCGGTCTGCTATCAGATCCCGGCACTCTCAAAATTCGACAAGACCGGGGCGCTGACAGTCGTTATCTCGCCTCTGGTGGCGCTGATGTCCGATCAGGTGCAAGGGATGGCCAGAGCGGGGATTTCCTCTGCCGTCACCGTGAACGGCATGCTCTCGCTACCCGAACGGCAAGATGCGCTCGACAAAGTGCGCATGGGCGAAGCCGCAATGCTGCTGATCTCACCCGAGCAATTGCGCAGTGTCTCGGTCCGCTCGGTCCTGGCGCAGCGCGAGGTCGGTCTTTGGGTGCTGGATGAAGCCCACTGTATTTCGAAATGGGGCCACGACTTTCGGCCCGACTACCGCTATGTCGGACGCTTCATCAAGGAATTCTCGGGGGACGAGCCCTCGGCGCCTATCCTGTGCTTGACCGCCACTGCCAAGCCAGAAGTCGTTCGCGATATCCGGGAGCATTTCCTGGCGCGACTTGAAGCCGACCTTTTGCTCCTGGACGGCGGCGCGGTCCGCACCAACCTGACCTTCGAGGTACGGCCGACCCAACGCGGGACCAAGCTTGCCGATATCCTCGACGTGATCGAAGCGAAGCTGCCGCGCGAAGGAGCCTCTGGCGCTGTAGTCTACTGCGCGACGCGCAGCACAACAGAACGGGTCGCTGAGTTCCTCAAACAACAGGGTCTCGCGGCCGAGCACTTCCATGCGGGACTGAAGCCAGACGAAAAGCGGGACATTCAGGAGCGGTTCCGCATCGGAGAGCTTCGGGTGATCGCCGCCACCAATGCCTTTGGCATGGGGATCGACAAGCCCGATATCCGCTGGGTTGCCCATGCCGATCTGCCAAAGTCGATCGAGGGATATTACCAGGAGATCGGTCGGGCCGGGCGTGATGGCGCGCCGGCCGAGACGCTGACCCTCTATGGGCCGGACGACATCCG
>JANJUO010000609.1 GCA_024710535.1 bacterium | reverse complement strand
CCTTGATCGGGGCCAGGGGATCGCGGCCGTAGCCCAGGAGTTCGCTGTTCAGCAGTGGCTGTTCCGAACCCAACGTCGTTCGTGCGAAGGGCATCAGCTTGAACCCGGTCGCCGGTGGCGTGCCGTAAACCGTCTCGAACGCAAGCGCCATCTGCGCCCGCGCCCCATGGGCTCGTGCCATCGTGTTCTCCTATGGTGAGTGGGGTCAGCCGAGCGGATCGGCCGTTGAATAGTGCAACACCACTGGGATCATCGCCGCCTTCAGGCTCGCGGCCCCCTCGACCGGCAGATCGACCGGGCGCGGCGCTTCCGCCTCGATCCAGTCGCAGAGCCCGCCCAGTGTCCGGTCGGCGGCCACCGTCGCGCCGATGCTGGCGCAGAGGGTGTCGAAAGCGGCGTCACGGGCCGCACCCTGCACGACTGCCTCGATCTCGGCCCGGTGCTGGTAGTGGTAGCGCAACGGCGACAGCGTGACCTCGGGTTCCCCCGGCTCGCCGTCGCGCAAGATCATAAGACCCGCAGCGGGCACGCGTTCGGGCAGCACGTCACCGCGCAGGGCGGTGGCGGGCAACGCCGAGAGCCGCGCGTGCAGCGCGGCGAGGATGGTTTCGCGGGGGGTGGGCATTTTGTTCCCGGTTCTCCGGGACCGGCCCGGCTTCAGTGATCCTTGTCGGTTCTCTCGGTCGGCAGGTTCGCCAGACGGCGCGGCAGATCGGACCGGCCGTGCAGGAAATCGATGATGATTACCTGCTCGGCATCCTCGATGAAGATCACGAAATGCTGCCCGGCGCGGATGAAACGCAGGTTTTCCGGCAGATTGGGGTCTATCAGGCGGCGGCAATCCTGTGACAAGGCGGTGCCCGACGCGATCTCCTGACAGCGGGCAATCAGGTCTTCTTCATAGGCCGTCGCCTGCCGTGGTCCGAAGGTTTCCAGCGTCCAGTTAGCAATGTCGATCAGCGCGGCTTCGGCCGCGCGAGTCAGGCGCCAGGGTTTCGGCATCAGGACCCGGCGCGCGCGGCGGCGAATGCACGGCGGACCGCATCCTCGCCACTTCCCTCTGCCAGATCGCCACGACGCGCCTGTTCCAGGCCTGCGGTCAGCCGGGCGCGCAGGTCACCCAATTCACTTTCCTCTCGCTCCAGCAGCCGCAACCCCGCCCGCAGCGCTTCGGACGCGTTCTGATAGCGGCCCGACGCAATCAGTTGATCGACCAGTGCGGACTGGGTATCGGTGAGAACGACATTTCGCGTGACCATCGGCGGCTCCATTCCTTGCATTGGCAATATATGCCAACAATGCCGCGATGTCGACCACCTGCGTGCGACGGAACAGGCCAAAGGAAAGGATGATCAGGTTGGGACGGACTTTGAAAGAGAAGCTGGCTTCGCTTGACCTTGTCCGACGGGCGCGAATCGAGGCTGAGGCCGCGCGTCTGCAAGACGAATATCGACGGCAGGAAAAGCACGACGACTGACCCTGATTGCTACAGCCGCCCCTCCACCCAATTCGCCACGATCAACCCCGGCACACCGTCCACCGCCCGCTCGGCATCCCGCGCCAGATCCAGCCGTTTCGGCAGCTTGACCTGTGGCACCAGCAGGAAGATCGGCGCGGTGACGACGCCACGGCCGGTCTTCGAGCGTGACGCCACCGCCCGGCCCTTGGTGTTCAGCCGCCCTTCGGCCACCAGCAGGCTTGGGCCCCGGCGGCGGTATATGAACCGCAAGCGCAAGCCGGTGCGGCGTTCCCATTCGCCGGGGGTGATGCGACCGCCCTTGCTGCTTTTCCCGGCGGCGGGGGTGGGGATCGCCAGCCAGAACCCATCCCTAGACTGGATCAGCGGGCCGGTGTCATGCGCGCCGATGATCACCGGGGCGTTGGACCAGACCAGCGCCGCCGCGTTCAGGCTGTCGCTGGATTTGGGGAAGCTGGCGAGGCGGATGGAGTTGGACAGCCGCGTGCCCAGCCCAGCGCCGGTGATCTGGCTGCGCCAGGCGGATTTCAGGGAGGTGCCCGCCTCGCGCATGGCGGCGGACACGGCCTTTTCCCCGGCGGCGATCTCGGCCTGCATCAGGGCGACGATGTCGGGATCGATGGCGAGCTTCAGTTTCATGCTGGACGCAGATCGACGGTCCAGACCAGCCGTTCGCGATCACGGACGGGCTCGCCCTGGATGAGGAAGGCCTCGCCGTCGATTTCCAGCCTGTCGCCAGGGCGCGGGGTTGGCACCTCGGCCACGCGCAGGTCGATGCGGGTGGTCTCGGACCAGAGCCGGGCATCGCCGAAGTCGGTGATCGCATCGGCACGCCGGGCAACGACGCGCACCAGGACCGGCGCACCGCCGTCGGCGATATAGACCGCATCGCGCCCGATGTTTCGATCACCGAACAGCGCGTCGATCACGGCAGCGAAGACCGTCACGGGAAGGCGCCGTTCAGCCGCACCCGGCCGGTCAGGTCGGTGGCCCCACCTGCCACGGCCTCGGTCGCCACGCCGATCAGGGTGTTGGCCGACGCGGTGGTGGTGCAGTTCTTCGCGGTGTTGTCCCAGTAGACCTTGACGCCGGAAGTCCAGGCCTGCGAGGCGGCCTTCTTCAGATCGTAGACGCCGACGAGCGCTGCCTCGACCGCCTCGCCAAGGGCGGCGTCTCCGGCGGCGATTCCGAAGATGGAGCCGACGAGCAGGCCATCGCCCGAGGCGACGGCATAGGGCGCGGTCAGGGCGATGGTGTTGCCGGGCTGGACGTAGGTTTTCATGATGATGTTCCTTCTGGTGCCTGTTGCAAGAGGTGCGAATTTTTCCTACCTTTGCGGCAGGAGGGTCCGAGATGGCCGGCAAGATCAGCATTTCCATCACCGACGAGCATGCTGCGCTGCTGCAGGAAGCCGTGGGCAGCGGGGCCTATGCCTCCTCGAGCGAGGTGGTCCGCGAGGCGCTGCGCGAGTGGCGGGCACGGCGCGCTGTCGGAGAACTCTGGGACGCGGGGCTTGCCAGCGGACGATGCGAGCTTGGCACGACGATGGCTGACATCAAGCATGAGGCCCGCAGCCGCCGCAGCCTGTCCTGACCCTTCATGCCACAAGTGTTCTTCACGCGGGCGGCCCGCGAAGACCTGATCGATATCTGGACGCACATTGCCGAGGACGATCCGGCCGCAGCCGACCGCGTGCTCGACAGGCTGGACGAGGTCGCGGCCCACCTGGCCAGCAATCCGCAGATGGGCCCGGCCCGGGACGATATCCGCCCCGGGCTGCGCTATCTGGTCAGCGGTTCCTACCTGCTGCTCTACCGGATCGTCGGCGACGACATCGAGATCGTCCGCGCCGTGCATGGGCGGCGCGACCTCTACGGCCTGTTCTGAGATTACGCGCCCGGGTTCTTGTAGAGGCCGCGCCAGTCGATGGCCTTGGCGCCGAAATCGAGGCGGCACTTGATCTCGACGCCGTCGACATCGAAGCCGTTGCGCGTCTCGATATAGGCGCCCTGCTGGCCCTCGAGATAGGCGTATTCGATGGTGTCGATCTGGTTCGGGCTGGCCGCCAGATACCAGGCGGTCGGGCTTGCCGCATCAAGTCGGGGCTCACTGATCGGCGAGAGGGTGCGGATCGGCATGGTCGAAGCCGTCGCGCCAGTCGGAGAGCGGCATGTAGTTGTCGATGCCGATGAAGTCGATGTTGGCGTCC